>LJXT01000059.1 GCA_001314815.1 Algoriphagus marincola HL-49 | reverse complement strand
TGTATCTTTTTCAACATAACTACTTCTGACCAGTATTTGGCTATCCTGGTTCCAGGAAGGATGTATGCTGATATTTACAAAAAACGTGGTCTGAAGCCAGAAAATCTCAGCAGAACCCTAGAGGATTCAGCGACAGTTACCTCAGTTTTGGTTCCGTGGAATACTTGCGGGGCAACTCAGGCATCCGTATTGGGAGTAGCAACATTGGTGTACGCACCGTATTGTTTCTTTAATATTATCAGCCCATTCATGACTATTTTATATGGATATCTGAAGATTGGGATCAACTTTTATGAAGAGGAAGAGTTAGAGGTGGCATGAATCTCAGAAGAATAAGTAAAGACGAAATAAATGCACTGCCATTGGGGCAGTTTGATGGTGAAATTTACTTGATTGACGAACTTGATCAAGTGGAAGAAGTGGTCGAGTTTCTGGCTAAGCAGCATATTCTTGGTTTTGATACAGAGACTAAACCTGCCTTCCGAAAAGGAGTCTTCAATGAAGTAGCTCTTTTACAGCTTTCGACCGAAGAGCAGGCTTTTTTATTCCGGTTGAATTCAATTGGTTTTCCGGATGAAATCCGTGCCTTGCTTGAGCATGAGCACATTTTAAAAATAGGTGCCGCAGTGCATGATGACCTTAAAGGCCTTTCCAAGCTCACAGATTCCTTTTACCCCCAATCATTTTTTGACTTGAATGATGAACTGAAGAAAGTAGGATTTCATAATGTGGGGGTTCGAAATCTATCCGGTATGATTCTAGGTATCCGAATCAGCAAGTCTGAGCAGGTTTCTAATTGGGAGGCACAAGAACTGACGGAAAAGCAGCAACGCTATGCGGCGACGGATGCCTGGGCTTGTTTGGAAGTTTTCAAGCGCCTGCGGGAAGAAGGTGTCTTAGATCCCCTTTTCGATTAATTTATACTCCAGTCCATCAATTGTCTCCAGTTGGTCAATTACCTGACCCTTCAAGCTGCTTCGAAAGGATAAATCCATTTTGCAATCCAGCTCCATTTCTTGTGACTGGATTTCGAGATCCTCATTTTTGATCAACTTCATCACATCATTCATGACAGGATAGGAAAAATGGAGTTTTAGAAAGCATCTTTCAAAGTCTTCCACAATCTCATTTTCCTCGATAGCCATTTTCGCTGCCGTTCTATAGGCTTGAATCAGACCACCTACCCCAAGTTTGGTTCCACCAAAGTAGCGGACCACTACTATCAGGACATTCGTCAATTCAAAGGATCTGATTTGCCCTAAAATCGGATCTCCCGCCGAATGGTTGGGTTCGCCGTCATCATTTGCTCGGAAGACATCTCCATCTTTGCCAAGACTATAGGCATAGCAGTGATGCCGGGCGTCGTAATATTGCTTGCGGAGCCCTGCTAATTTTTCCTTTACCTCCTCTTCCGATTTGACAGGGAAAGCATGAGCGTGGAATTTAGAGTTTCTATCCTTAAATAAGGAGGTGCTTTCTCGGCTAAGGGTAAAAAATCGATCTATATCGTCTCTGGATTCCACTGGTCAGATTATTTGGCTAGGTTTCGAAATGAAAATCTAAATTTAACGGAACTGTAACCTTTTTTACTTGGTATTTATCTTAATTTTAGTCCGATTCAAAAAGTAATGATGCATCCACAAAAAACAAGTCAGCCCAGATGGATTGATTTTGATGGGGAAAAAGGGCAGGCCGGCGAATTGTATTATTGGGAAAAGCAAGACCTCTTTCCTAATTGTATTCAGCGATGCTTTTGGGTACATGCAGTTCCTGGCGGGGTTTCTCGAGGCAATCATGCTCATCGTGAGGAAACGCAGGTGCTTGTTGCCTTGGCTGGGGAGATTAGAGCAAGAACTACCGACACCCTGGGAGTTACGCAAGTATTTAAATTAAATCACCCTTCCAGAGGTCTTTTGATCCCCCCGCTTCATTGGGTAGAGACTGATTTTTCCTCAGATGCAGTCTTACTTGCATTATCAGACCGAGAGTTTTCAGAAGCCGATTACATCAGAGATTTAAAGGAATTTGCAAAGCTCTAAGATGGATATCTCCAATCAATATCACCTTGAAGTACAGGATAGCCGAGCGGAAATAAAGGATTATTTTCTTGCAAATGAGCAGTTGCCAGAATACCGGGAGTACTTGGATTTTAAGCTTGTCAAAAAGGAAAAAGTCAAGGCTTGGATTACCGTTTGTATTTCAGAGGGCGGAAAGGCTATTTCGCTTCCTCAGGTTCCTTTTGGAGGAATTTGGATGCAGGATAGCCTAAGTTCTGAAGCTTTAGAGTACTTCATATTGGTGATTCAAGAAGAGCTCCGGAAAAGGGGAGTTTTAGAATTGGAAATTACCCAAGCTCCGAAGCCCTATCAGTCAAATCATGATTTGGTAAATTACCTACTTTTCAAGATTGGTTTCAGTCAAGAAAAGGTTTTGGCTCATCAATTTTTCTTAGGAAAAAAGAAGATTAAGAAACTGATTCAAAGTGAACAGGATCGATTTCAGAAGCGACTAAAAGACGGGGAACTTACTATTCGAAAAGGGCCAATCTCTAATTTTGGGTTTTTACAGGAGATTCGATCATGGAATCAGTCAAGAGGCTATGACTCCAACTTGGATGAAACTCGGTTAATCACGCAGGTGTCGGAGTATCCAGAGCGTTATTTCTTGATTTCGCTAGAAAAAAAGGGGCTAGCCGTCGCACATACCATAGCGACAAGACTTACATCAGAGTCACTATATTATTTTCAGTCGGCAATTGATCCAAAAAGTCAGCTTAAACAAGGAGGCGAAATGCTTCTGTATCAATTATTTATTTTAGCTATGGAGTTGAAGGTAGACTTCCTAGATCTGGGCTCTTCTGATCAGCCAAGTTCGGCCAATCATAATTTAATGTTTTTTAAGTCCAGATTTTCCAACGATATTTCTAACAAAGTCACCTGGGTCAGGAAACTTTAACCATGAAAAGCTTAGGTAAAGTCACTGTTATTTGCACAGCCTTCAATCACGAAGACTGGATTTGGGAGGCTCTCGAGAGTGTGGCGATGCAGGATTACCATGACAAGGAATTGGTCATTGTCGATAATGGAAGTTCTGATGGTACTGCCAAATGTATCAAGGATTGGGTCTCGCAGTATTCGGGATTATTTCCGGTGAAAACTGTTTTTTTTGAAGATACAAGGCCCTACTGCCTGACCTTTAATGAAGTGTTTGCAGAAACAAATGGGGACTATCTGGTCGATTTGTCCGGAGATGATGTGCTTTATCCCGATCATCTATCCCTTTCGATTGCTCAGCTTTCACAGGATCCCGAAGCGGCTTTTAGTTTTTCTGATGCCTATTTATTAGAGTCTTCGGGATCTATCACTACTTTTTACAAGCGAAATTCATTCGGAGAGCTGAAGGAAAAGTTGCATATGGGCACGATATACGAAACCCTCCTGAGGAGAAGTATCATCTGTGCGGCCACCATGGTATTCAATGCAAAGATTTTTCGGAAGGAGTCAGGGTATGATGAGAGTCTGTATTACGAGGATTTTGATATCCAAATCCGAATGGCAAGGAAATATCATGTGGTATTTTCCGATCATGTTGGCGTCCTGAAGCGTGAGCATGAGGAGTCTATGTCAGCAAACCAGTACCAGCGCTATTTTTCAAAAATGTTGCCTAGTACGGTAAAGGTCTGTGAAAAGGCATTGGAGCTCAATCAAAACCAAGACGAAAATAAAGCATTGCTGGAGCGAATTCTTTTTGAATTGAAACATGCACTTTGGTCGGCAAATTTCTCTGCTGCGGATCAACTCATCCAAATGGCCGAACGCTTACATGGCAAAGGCCTAAAATTGAAGCTCTATAAAGCTTGGGCCAAATTCAAGCTTGACATATCTTGGATTTACGTCAGTGTCACGAGTTGATTAGCCAACACTTACTTCTATCAAGGGCTGATCTTTGAAGTATTTTTGACCGATTTGAAGAATGTCTTCCGACTTAAATTCTTTTAGAAATTGAAGTTTCTGGGAATAATAGTTCAATTCCAAGCCAGAGTGGTGAACAGAGCGGAAACGATCGATTAGGTCGAAGGAGTTGCTAAACTGTGAAAGCATCTGACCAAGCAGGTAATTTCTGACAGTTTCCAACTCCTCCTCTTCTACGAGCTCCGTAGAGAGTTTTTCGATTTCATGCTTGATTTCGGTTTTCACTAGCTCGAGATACTGTTTTTCCACATCCGCTCCCACGGCCCAATAGTTTAGGTTACCCATTTGAACCAAGCTGGAGTAAATTCCATAGGTATGTCCCTTATCTTCTCGGATATTTTTGATAAGTCGAGATCCAAAGTATCCGCCTAAGATGGTGTTGAATACCGAAAGAGGGATAAAATCAGGGTGATTTTTAGGAATCGAAAGTTTACCCATTCGGATACTGCTTTGTACGGCATCTTGCCGAGATTCATAAATGGATTCCTCACTATTTGGGTCAGGGAGTAGAATAACTTCTTGCGGAATCTGATTTGGAAGCCTCTCTAAAAACCCTTCTAATGCTACCCTCTCTTCTTCGCAAAAGTCACCGGCAGTAAAGATCTCAAGTCCCTGCCAAAGCAGTTGCTGACTATGCTGTTGAAGCCTTTCAGAATTAATAGCTTCAAGCATTTCTTCGTGGATCATGTTTCCGTAAGGATGCTCCCCTCCAAAAAGCGTTTTGCGGAAAAGCTGAGAGGCCTGTGATGCTGTCTTTTTTCTTTCCATCTCAATCATGAGACGGCGTTGAGCTTTTCGTTTTTCCAGCGGCTCCTCAGGGAAGCTCGGTTGGGTAATCACCTCCAAAAGCAGCTCCAAAACCTGAAAAAGATGCTTTTTTGTGCTTATGAGTGTGATGCCTTCCTGCCCAAATGTCAAATAAGGCTGAATTTCACTGGCATGAAAATCCAAGAGATGTGCAATTTCACTACTGCTTTTTGATGCAGTCCCCTCAGTCAACATCTGTAAGGTGAATGATGGCACTAGCGCCTCATTTAATGGTAGAAATGCTCGAGTACCTTTTCCAATCAAGTCTATTTTTACAGCTTGAATTCCTGGGGTATCAAAATGAAAATGTGCAGCTCCATTTTGAAGGATTTTTTCAGCAGGTGATTGTAAGCTAAAGTCTTCTGGAATGGAGTATCTCGGTGGAGTACTTCGGTCTAGAATCATCAATTGGATGGAATTGCGTATCGCAGAGAAAAGCGTAATGTCTCAGCGAGCGGGTGGTTTTGTACTTGAGGGACTAGGTAAGAGAAATCAAATCCAAGGCGCTTCAAATTGAAGCCGACACCCATGGTAAAATATCTCCTTCCTCCTTTAGTAGGGTTTTCAAAAAAGTATCCAGTTCGTAAGGCAAACTTTTCATTGTACAGGTATTCTGCACCGAACGAAACGGTGATTTCCTGCATCTCTTCACTGAATCCATCAGGAGCATCTGTGAAGGAACCAAACATACCTGAAATTAGTGGTCTATTTGGATCTTTTCCTTGCTCGATAATGAGATTTCCGTCTTCATCCGTAGAAAGCGTCCCGTCAGGATTGGTTGCGTAGACGGGAGGAGAAGGGACCAAAAGTTTATTAAAGTCTAAGGCAAAGGTCAATTTATTCAACTCGTTGAAGTAAATGCCATAAGCTGTTCCGATTCGCAGATTTGTAGGAATGTAATCCAAGTCATCAGCGGAATTATAGGTGATCTTCGGTCCAATATTGGAAATATTGACACCCCAAGACCACGTTCCTTCCTTGGAACCTGTGAAGATGTCTTTGCTGTAATAAAGCCCTACATCTGTTCCTACACTAATACCGGCTCTTGCATCGCTTCCTCCCACTGAGGAAATATTTCCTGACAAATTGGAATAGATAAATCGGGCAGAAACTCCCAATCCAAGATTGGCGGAGAGTTTTCTAGAATATGTACCTCCGATGGCAATATCTCGTGGATTAAATTGGCCTAATTCATTGCCTAAACCATCTGTCAACTGAATATCGCCCATGTTAAAATACCGCAGGTCAAAACCGAAGGCAGAATTTTCATCGATGCGGAAAGCACCGGTTAGATAGCTTAGAGACATGTCATTGACCAATCTTCCCAACCAGGGAGAATAAGATAATGAAAATGCTGTCTGATCTTCTAGGAAGGCTAGTTTGCCACTATTCCAGTGTACGGAATTGGCATCTGGAGTAGTTGCTACCCCCACGTCACCCATAGCAGAATGACGAGAGTCTGGAGCAAAATTAAGAAAAGGTACCGCTGTCGTGATCACTCTCCGCTGCCTGTCCTGCCCTGAGACTACAATGGAATTTTGAGCCATTACAAGTGCAGAGGTGGTCATAAACACCCCAAAAAGTAATCCAATCGGCCTAATGATTCCTTTTCTTTTCATTCAATTATAAGTTTTCCGCTTTCAGAAGCGACTGAACTGTCTGTTTCCGAACTGAGCGTCAATTTGTAAATATAAGTTCCTTTTGCTGGAATTTTAGATTGGTTTTGTAAAAAAATCCATCTAAATCCCTCGATGCGTGATTCAGCTTCTACCAAACGACGCGATGCAGAAAATAGTATTGAGCCTGTCAAAGAATAAACTTCCAGCTCGATAAGAAGGTTTTCACCTGGACGATTGTGAGTCAATTCAAAGATTGTTTCTTTATCTGCTGGGTTGGGATAGACGATGTGATTTAGAATTTGAATTCTATTACTGCCTTCAACTCGAATTTCAAAGATGGCCTCATTACTATTTCCCACTAGGTCAGTTGCTGATACCCAGATAGAATTTATGCCTTCTTCCAATCCTTCAATTTTGATTCCTGCTTGTCCACGCTGATAATTACCGCCATCACTTACAAAGGATTTATTTAAAACTCGTGGAGGTTGTTGGTTAATTTGGATCGTGAAATCTTTCCTTGGATCAATTCCGCTTATATCTATTCCTGTACTGTCTGATAAGAAAATGATGGCTGCCAATTGCTTCGAAGGGAAGTTAAATGGCCCGAGTTGTTGTCCTTCGATTTGTATTTCAATATTCGGTCCTTCTTCATCTGTTGGGTTTTCTACCTGCTCACCACCTACATCAACTTGAGCTACTCCTTGTGCATCCAGCATGCTCGTGGAGTCGACGGCATACATTCGGATATTTCCTTTTTCAATTTCAATATCGATGCCGCTTGGAACTCTAAATCTTCCTTCAAAGTAACCATTTCTGACTTCAGCTTTTCCCCTAAATAAAGTAATGGCTTCCTCAGGGAATTCAATTGGCGGGCTTTCATCGCCAAGAGTTTTGATTGATACAGGTCGATCCATCAGTTCTACTTCCACTGTCCCGTCGAAAGTGATCATATCGCTTCCATCTAAGGGATTGATCACCTTTCCCTGATAAAAGACCTCTGAAAGGGGGGCGAAATTCTCGATTGGATTTCCATCAGCATCCTTGAATTCTCCAATTTCGATTTCCAAATCCGGATAATTTAAACGTAGACTTGGATCCCCAAGAAGACTAAAATTTCGGTTTAAAGCTCCGTTTAGGCTATTGTTTTTGGTGTTTTTAAAAATACTCCCCAAATCCTGATAGGTTCCGTTTTCCTTTTTGTAAACCTCCCTCACAAATGCCTCATTTAGCCTGAAATTAACACTGCTAAATACTGGCCGTCCTGTGGTCAAAAGGCCAATGGCGCCTTTTCCTTGTACTGTGAGCAATTCCTCCGCACCTGAGCGGATAAAAGGGCTGTCATGCCTGCCAAACTCACAGGTGGCAGTGACCCAAAGCGGTAAAAAGGAAGTTTCCGGAAAGTCAGCAATATCTTCCACCCGAAATACTTCTTCAGCGGTAAGGGTAGTTTCATTCCCATGACCGATATAATTCACCACCAAAGTGCCTTCTGACAGGACTTCTCGTAAAGCTTGCTTCGCCTCGGGGGATTGTTGGGAATCACCGTTTTGAATTTGTTCGTATCGATCGAGGTATAATTTATTTTGGAAAAATTCGGAATCCTCTTCGCTCAAATAGGTGCTGTGGGCTTCTGCATCTCGCAGGTGAATATTGTTGTCGGCATCATCGGCAAAAAGGCTAAAAGATCGCTTCCAGTTTCCGAAGGATGGGTTTTGCTCATAGTCAATGATCTTTTGAACTACGATATCTGCCTCTTGTCGGGTAATGACAGGAAGGCGACCTACTCCGATGGATAGTTTTTCGTCACCACTCTGGCTTTCTTCCCATTCTCCCTGACCAAATCCTAGAAGACCAAAAAAGTCATCGGAGCTGTAAGTAGTCAGTGGGTTTAGGCTACTTCTACTGGAGTAAGTGGGGACGACATTTGCCCTTCCTCCGAGTTTTCCTTTGTAGTCAAAGGTTCCTTTACCCAGAAAGAGAACGTTTTTAACCCGTTTTCCTTGATGAAAATGCCAGGCAATGAAATCCCGGATAGCCACCACATCTTTATTGCCATAGCCGAAAGCATCATAAATCTCCCTTAGAGTAACTACTTCTGACAATAAGCCTTGACTTAATTTGTGTGTACTCAGTTTTTCCGCTTCTGGCAGTAGGTTGTGATCCGTAATAATGAGGAGTTCAGGCCAGCTTCCAACTGTTCGAATATTCGATTCAACAGGCGAGAGGGTAGGGATATTTAAGAGGTCTGAACTCCTTGAAAAAACCAATTTACCTCCTTCAGCGAAGCCATTTTTCTGAAAAGTGGTTGGTTTGTAGAAACCACCTACCTCCCAAACCTCGCATTCATTACAGCCATGGCTGAATGCCTGTCCGCTAAGATTAAAATAAAGTCCAGATTGAATTTCCGAAGACTCGTTAGGCACTCCAAGGAGCAAATGCTCAAAATAAGCTGTAGCATTATTATCAGAGCTGTTGTAGGCAAGTTCCAAGGTATTGACCTCCTGATTGGCGGGGTTAAAACTTGCCTTTACTGCTGCTTCTACTCCTTTTATCCCATAAAGTGAATTTGGAATTGGAGAGATATTGGTTTGGGAAATGGAACTTCCGCTTTCCAAAATAGATACCTGACTGCTTTGAAAAGATTGAGCCATCACCCGGCCTTGAAGTAGCCAATCTGAACTTGATTCAGTACTTTGTCTAAACGGGATGGATCGTAAGGAACCTGAACTAACGGGTTCTGAATACCATATTCTTCCCGAATTCAAAATATTTCGATCTTCTCCCTTGACAGTAGCCCATTCGTAAAGCGTGATTGGTTCGGCCTGTGGACTGACCTGAGTTTCGGACTCCAGTCTTTTTGGATTTTCTTTACTACCGATCAGATAATACAAGGTGTCCGAATAATAATGGTGCCTATATTCTAATTCACCTTCAATAAGGTCAAGGCTATGCGGTCCGGTTAAAAAGATTAACAATTCATTATTTACCCTTTTTGCTGGGATTTCCCTTAAAGACAAGGTACCGCTGTCAAGCTTTTGTGGCAGTCTTCCCGGGTAGCCGAAAAAAGCAACTTCATCCAAGGAGCTAACTCCCAATTCATTTAGCCTATCTGCATCAAAGCGATATAATCCGGATTTGGTTACGCCAAACTTGTAGAAATTTCCCTGAGAAAATCCCTGCAAGAAAAATCCAAAAAAGAGGGATAATCCCCCCAAAATACCTGCTAGGCATGCTTTTTTCATAAAGAAGCAGATGAATTTTCGATAAGGGAAAGCCCTAGGTATAGTATAATAACCAAGGGTATCCCTGACAAGCCCATCAGTAGGATTGCCAATGCTCCGGAAGCCAAGAGCACATACCTAAATACATTATCTCGCAAAGAAAAGTTTTTGAACTTCAGAGCAATCAGGGGGATTTCGGCGACTAGTAGCAAGGAAAAGACCCAAGAAAGGACGATTAAGGTCCATGGGTTTAATAAGTAATCCCCTGTGAAACTCCAGAAGCCAGCCAAATAAGGTAAGGTGCTAAAAAA
This sequence comes from Algoriphagus marincola HL-49, assembly GCA_001314815.1. Lineage (GTDB taxonomy): Bacteria > Bacteroidota > Bacteroidia > Cytophagales > Cyclobacteriaceae > Algoriphagus > Algoriphagus marincola_A. The sequence goes on along the minus strand of LJXT01000059.1, from coordinate 13,445 downwards.
CAAGGCGTTTGCCGGAGTTGGTAAACCAATAAAACGGTCTGATTGTCTTGTATCGATATTGAATTTGGCTAGCCTTAAGGCAGAAAATAGCGGAATCGTCAGCGAAAGATAGGGCATCCATTCTACCGAGGTCAGAGTGGAAATCCACTCATAGACCACAAACCCTGGCAATACCCCAAAGGAGACTAAATCAGCCAGAGAGTCAAGCTGTTTGCCTAATTCACCGCTTACCTTGAGAAGTCTGGCAGCGAATCCATCAAAAAAATCCAGAAATGCTGCTAAAAAAATAAAATAGGCTCCACTTTGATAGTCTCCAGCTAAAACTGTGACAATACCAATTACACCTGCGAGTAGATTTCCGAGGGTAAGGGAATTTGGGATGTGGGATTTGATACTCACGAATCAGAATCTTGAATTTTTTCCCACAAATGGATTGTATGCTTTCTCATGAGCAATTGTGGTGCTGGGCCCATGACCGGGATGAATTACAGTTTGGTCGGGTAGCTTAAATAATACGCTTTTGATTTTTTCTAAAAGAAGGTCGTGGTCACCTCCCGGAAGATCTGTCCGTCCGATACTTTCTCTAAAAAGCGTGTCACCCGCAATGCATTGTTGGCTTTCAGGATGATAAAAAACTACATGGCCCGGAGCATGCCCAGGTACAAACAGGACTTCAAGATGCTCATGACCTATTTCAATGCTTTTTCCTTCGCTGAGGTAGCCATCTGGATCTGTATGTGAATAGTTGGCAAATCCATAATTTGGGGCATAGGCCTTCACTGAGTTCAATACCGGGATTTCCAGATCATGGATTAAAAGAGGAATGCTGAAAGTTCTTTTGATAAAATCATTCCCAAGCACGTGGTCAATGTGACAATGGGTATTCAACAGAAGCTCAGGCTTCAGGTTATTTTCATGTATATAGCCTAAGATCTGCTGGTTTTCAGCATCTTCATAATTCCCCGGATCAATGATGGCTACATGTCCTTCCTGATCAGAGATCACGTAGGTATTTTCCTGAAAAGGGTTGAATGTAAATGATTTGATTCGAAGCATGATTTTGTCTATGTACGTGTAACAAAATAAGGAATAAAACCCGTTCTTTGATGCATGAAAGTTGATTTTTTGTTAATAGGTGGTGGCTTGGCCGGGATGAGTCTTGGCTATCAATTGCAAAAGTCCGGTAAAAAAATTCTGATTTTGGATCATCAGTCAGGGAACCAATCCAGTCAGATAGCCGCGGGATTATATAATCCAGTGACTGGCCGAAAAATGGTCAAAACTTGGCTGGCGGATCAGCTATTTCCTCAGATAGAACCTTTCTACCAGGAGCTTGAGCAGAAGACAGGCAGGAGTTTTCTTCGGCCACAGAAAATTTACCGCCCTTTCCTCACGATTGAAGAGCAAAATGAATGGATGGGGCATAGTTCTGACCCTTTGTTTCAAGGTTATTTGGATGGATTGTTTCAATCTTCTCAGTCAAGTTTTCTAAATGATCCTTTTGGAGGTGTGATGCTTACCCAGTCAGGATGGCTCGATATTCCCACTTTTCTTGAGGGGATGCGTGCTTTTTTTGGGGATCGGTATCGGGATGTGATTTTTGAAGAGGATAAATTGATAAAGAGTGATCAATACTGGTCCTATGAGAATATTGAGGCAAATGAAATCATTTTCTGTACGTGGTTTCATGCGGCTCAGTCCAAGTTTTTCTCATATTTACCCTTTGCGCCGGTCAAGGGTGAAATCTTAGAAGTAAAGCAGGACTTCTGTCCGGAATTCATCGTCAATCGCGGAGTTTTCAGGGTGTATTTGGGTCAAAATGTCTTTCGCGTCGGCTCAACTTACACACACTTTGACTTGGACCAGGGTCCCACAGAGCGGGCAAAAGATGAGATTTTGGGACGATTGGCGTCATTGGTCCAAGTCCCTGTCGATGAGGTAGTATCTCATAAATTCGGTATCCGTCCGGCCACAAAGGACCGAAAGCCATTTCTTGGGAAACATCCTGACTTTTCAGGCGTTTACATATTCAATGGGTTTGGTGCCAAGGGCGTGTCGTTGGTACCGTATTTTAGTTTAATGATGCGTAATTTCCTTCTAAATGGCAGCTCCTTGTCACCTGAGGTGGATATCGCTAGGTATTTTGATTATATTTAAATTCTGTCCAGTAAGGAAAAATATGCGAGTAAAGTCTTTCCTGTTATTTCTGCTTCTGACTACTATTCTCTTTTCGCAGAATTCTATTGCACAATTTGATCAGGAGCGTTTCGGAAAAAACCGACTGCAGCATCAGCAGTTCGATTGGTACTTTTATAGCTCAAATAATTTTGAGGTTTATTATTACGATCGTGGAGGTGCAAATGCCAAGCAGGCAATTGAATTTTTAGAATCTGAATTTCAGCGACTGACACAGATGATAGGCTATGTCGCCTACACCAAGCCAAAAATCTATATTTATAATACTCCTGAAGAGTTGCTGCAAAGCAATTTGAATTTGAATAAGGAAGAGTTTAACGAAGAAGGGCAGACGAATTTTAGCAGACTTATCGCCGAACTTGCCTACAAAGGCGAAATGGATCAGTTCAAGGAGGACTTGATTTATGCCACTTCCAAAGTAATTATTCAAGAGATGCTCTATGGCGCATCTGTTGCAGATGCATTCCAGTCCAACCTTATGAATAGTTTTCCGGATTGGTATGTGGAGGGGATATCTCTTTACCTGGCCAAAGGTTGGAGTATGGAGATGGATGACTATATCCGCCATTATCTCAAAGAAGATGAAAAACCGAAAATCCTTCGCCTAAAGGGGATCGAAGCAGCTCTCGTAGGTCAGTCGATTTGGAATTACATCGCTGAGCGATACGGTCGACGCTATTTGTCTAGCATCCTAAATCTATCAAGAATCAACCGAAACGAGGAAAACAGCATAGCAAATACTGTTGGGTTAAATTTCAATACTTTTTTAGAAGATTGGAAAAAATACTACCTGACTATAAATGAGCAGGTAACCAATAATTTTCGACCTATCGAAAGCTCTCAGGCCATCGCATCTACCTCTCCGAAGATGCTTGGTGTCATTACAGACATCAAATTTAGCCCTGATGGATTGAATCTAGCCTATGTTCTCAATAATCAGGGTAAATACAAGGTGCAGGTAAGAGAGCTTTCTACAGGGACAGAAAGAACCCTAATGCAGGGAGGATCGGTATACCAGGATCAAATTCCGAATTTTCGGTCTCCGGTAATCGCTTGGAGGGATTCTGCCAGTTTAGCGATAGCATCCTTTAGGAGAGGGCTTACGACGCTGAGATTAAGAGCTTTGGATGGGACCAATCAGGATAAAATTTTCCTGAGAAATATCAATCAGATTCTTAGTATTGATTTTAATTCTACTGGGAGGAATATGGTTCTTTCCGCTATTTCAAATGGAAAAACCGATATCTATACGCTCAACGTACGCGGTCAAGGGCGACGAATGACCAATGACGAGTTTGATGATTTGACCCCGATGTTCTTAAATGATTCTACGATCATTTACTCGACCAATTATTCCGAGGAGCTGGATTCTCTTAGTGGGAAGTTTGAAAATCTAAATCAATACGGAGAAACCTACAACATCTTCATGGCTGAAGTGAGGGATACTGTCAGATTGACCCGCTTGACCAATAGCTTCAGCAAAAATGTGAGACCTAGAAAGGTGAATAGTAATAATGTCGTCTTCCTGAGTGACCAAAGTGGAATCAACAACCTCATGCGCCTCAGCGTAGGTAATCAAGTTTCTAGTCAAATCTCGGGATTTAATAAAAGTATCGAAACCTTTGATGTGAATAGCCGCATGAATAAGATAGCCTTTGCCGTTCGAGATGGAATGGAAAGCTTCTTGGTCGTTCAATCTTATTCCGGTGCAGATCAGTTTACTCCAAGTACACCAAGAATCCAGTTAGAACAGGCGAAAAGTCTGAATGAACGGCTTGCTGCAAGGAGGAGGATGGAATCCCAGACACTGCCCAAGCGCGAGGAAGAGCCTCTTCCCAAGCCTACTCCACAGCCTGAAGTTCAGCCATTACCGCAAGCTATCGATACAAGTTCAACCAAAACCACCTCTTCGATCGATGTGGATCGCTTGAAATTCCGAAATAGGAATGGGATCGATACCGAGAATTACACCTTTGATTCCTTGTCAAGCACTTTACTCGGTCAAGAAAGAGAGGCAGAAAGCCAAGACAAGGCGACAAACTTACTAGAGGCCTTTAGGAAACAATCCCTCAAAAAGCGAGTGACCGGTCCAAGAGGCATGGAGCCTCAGTTTTTCACCAATAACATCAATACGCGATTTATTGTCGATCCATTGAGAGGATTTGGTATCAGCCTTCAGGGCAAAATGAGTGATCTGCTAGACAATCATGTCTTGCATGGAGGGATTTCTACTTCTTTGGACTTCAGATCTGGGGGCGATCTCTTCGCTGAATACGAATATCTGAAGAGTAGGGTGGATTTTAGGGCACGATTTGATAGAAGAACTATTCGGATTTCAGAGTTTGATGACATCACCTTTCAGCGCTATGTGCTTTCCAAATTTGAGGTTGGAGTATCCTATCCTTTCAATGTGAATTCTAGATTTACTTTATCCCCTTTTGTGGCCAAATCCCAATATTTTAATCTGAATGCTGATTCCTTAATCCTAGCTACCAATCCGGAGCAGAATCGCTTTGATGTGAATTATGTGGGAGGGCGAGCTGAATTTGTTTTCGACCGAACACAGCAGATAGGTCTGTATTCCCCAGCTGGTCTAAAAGGTAAGGTTGGTTTGGTTCATTATCAGGGCCTCAATCAAGGAGATAGAAGTTTCAGTAATTTCTATCTAGATGTCCGAAATTATCAGCGAATTCATAAGAACATTGTCCTTGCGACGCGACTTTACGCAGGGTCTTTCTTTGGAAATAACCCTCAGACCTACCTTGTCGGTGGGATGGATAATTGGCTTTTCAATGAATTTTATCAGCCACCATCCAATAGACCGGAAGCTTCTCCTGTTCGAAACCCTAGTGGTGCAGAGAACTCCAATATTCTATTTGCAGAATTTGTTGATCTGAGAGGGTATGATTATGATGAAATTAGGGGTAATAAGGTCATCACATTTACAACCGAACTCCGGATCCCGATCTTTTCCTACCTGACAAGAGGGAACATCACGTCTAATTTTGTAAGAAATTTCCAACTTGTCGGATTTTATGATATCGGCTCTGCTTGGAATGAGTCAGCCCCATGGGAGCGAATCAATGACCAGAACACAGAGGTAATTAACACGGAGGGGTCACCATTTACCATCACGCTAAACAACTTCAACAATCCATGGCTTCAAAGCTATGGCGCTGGTTTTCGTACGGTGCTCTTGAATTACTACGTGAAGTTTGATCTTGCAAGACCTATTAGAAATTATCAAACTGAGGACCTTAGATTTTATGTAACTTTGGGTTACAACTTTTAAAGTAAAACCATGATCAAATCGATGACCGGTTTCGGCAGAGCCGGAATGGAAGATGATTCTCGCAGCATACAGGCAGAGGTCAAAACACTCAATTCCAAGTTTCTAGACCTATCGTTGAAATTGCCCCGACAGTTTTCCGAAAAGGAGCACGAGATACGGAATTTGGTACAGGGGATATTGGAAAGAGGTAAGGTAAATCTTGCCCTGGACTTTATTCCAAAAAAGTCCAATCAGATTCCAGTTACAATCAATGAGGAGCTTTTTCAGGCATACTTCGAAAAGTATCAAAACCTAGCCGATTCGGTGGTGGCTGAGAAAAGTGAGCTATTCAAACTAGCTCTCCAATCGCCGTCAGTCATTGTCAACATGGCTCCTGATGAAGCTACCGAAGCAGAGGAGGAATGGGAATTGATTCAAAAAGTAATAATTGAAGCGCTTCAAAAATGCGATCAGTTTCGTAAAGATGAGGGGGAGTCACTTTTTGAAAAGCTAAAGGAAAATATCCAAGTAATTGAAAGTGCACTTCAACAGGTGAAGGCAATAGAGGGACAGCGAAAAGATCGTATCAAAAACAGAATCAGGTCAAACTTCCAGGATTGGATAGAAGAAAATGACTTCGATCAAAACCGATTCGAGCAGGAATTGATCTATTATTTTGAGAAGCTTGATATCACCGAGGAGTTGGTTCGATTGGAAACCCACCTCAACTATTTTATCAAAGTACTGAATGAAGAGACACAGCAAGGAAAAAAGTTAGGTTTTATCAGTCAGGAAATCGGCCGTGAAATCAACACCATAGGCTCAAAAGCCAACGATGCGGGAATGCAGAAATGGGTGATTCTGATGAAGGATGAATTGGAAAAAATCAAGGAACAAACCCTCAACGTTCTGTAGCTTGTTTTCGAATTACCCTTCCAAAACCTCGGTTTAAAAATTCCCCTTCTTTAACAGCGAATTGGCCATTCACCAGTACAAAGAGAATCCCTTCAGGATATTGATGGGGATCGATAAAGGTTGATTTATCGCGAATGGTTTTAGGGTCAAATAGACACAAATCTGCTTTCATTCCTTCCTGAATCAGTCCTCGGTCCGAAAGTCCTAGACTTTGGGCCGATAGACCTGTCATTTTATGTATGGCTGTAGGTAGGTCAAGAACCTTTTCTTCTCTTGTATAATATCCCAAAACCCTAGGAAATGTACCGTATGCTCTCGGGTGCGGATGGCCTTCCCCAGGTCTGGATAATCTCCCATCAGATGCAATCATCGTCATGGGATGTCGCATGATTCTCCGTACATCAGCTTCATCCATGGCATGATAGATCGTCCCTGTTCCCCCGTTGAGTTGGGCTTGTATGACAAAATCAGCCCCATTTTCTACAGAGGGCTCTTTGCCTTCACGTACCAGCCAATCATGTAAGGTTTTCCCTTCAAGGGATCGATCCCAAGTGACAGTGGAGAATTGTATCCTTTTCAGATCAGCCCCACCGCGATCATTGAGGATGGAGTAGATAATTCCATCTTTGATGCTATCACGAAGTGCTGGGTTACTGACTCTTTCTTCAAAATTCCCGCCTTCCATGGCCCAACTTGGAATCAGCACGCTTATTCCCGTGTGGCTGGCAGCATAAGGGTACTGATCCATTTTGATGTCGAGTCCTTGTTCCCTTGCGGAATCAACGAGGGCAAGAGTTTTTGTGCTAGCTCCCCACATTTTGACGCCAATGGCTTTGTGATGTGTCAAAATCACCGGGATAGAAGCTTCTAGGCTAATTTCGATGGCTTCTTGTACAGCCTCAATGAGTCCAATTCCCTCTTCCCGGAGGTGAGAAGTATATATTCCACCATGCTCCGCAGCAGCTTTGGAAAGAGCAATAAGCTCATTTTTTTTCGCAAAGGTACCAGGCAAGTATTTCAGTCCTGTAGATATGCCAAACGCCCCTTCCTTCATTGCTTGCTTTACTTCTTGGATCATTTGCTGGAGTTCTTCTTCATTAGGCTCCCGATTTGAGTTTTGGAGGTATTTCCTTCGGATACTGTTATGTCCGACAAGATAAGCAAGGTTGGGGCCTATCTCCATGTGCTCCAAGCTATCCAAAAACTCTCCCAAGGGCAAAGGACCACTTCCATCAGGTCCACCAAGAGCTAAGGTCACGCCCTGCCTTATCAAGGATTCTGCTAAGGGCATTTCTAGAATAGGCTCCAAGTGCGTATGTAGATCTATAAAACCGGGTGAGACTGCAAGACCAGAAGCGTCAATGGTTTCCTGGCTTTTGTAATTTTCAAGTTTTCCGATAAAGCTTATTTCATCCCCAGAAACCCCAATATCCAGTATCTGACCCGGAGATCCATCTCCTTTGTAGACAATACCATTGAGAATCACCAAGTCAAATTCCTTGCTTTGGCAGGAAACGAATAGGATGAGGATTGCGAAAATTAGCTTCTGGAATTTCATAGGTATCCAAAATACATAATTCGCCTTGATAGTCTAGGGATGAATTATCAAAAAGCCCCAAACCTTCTCGGGTTGGGGCAATGATTTTATCAATTTAAGCGAAAGCGAATCGGAATAACCATTCTTGATCTTACGGCATTTCCTCCCATTTTTCCAGGATTCCATTCCGGTGAGTTGGCGACTACTTTCAAGGCAATTTCATCACAGCCTCCGCCCAAAGAGCGGACCACTTCTGCATCTTGGACCGATCCGTCTTTATTGACTACAAAGCGAACTAAGACTACTCCTTCGATCCCCATTCTTCTGGCTTGACTGGGATAAGTAAGGTTCTCTTTCAAATAAGCAGTCCATTTTTCCATTCCACCTTTGAATGTAGCCTGCACCTCAGTAAAGTCGAGAATTTCGTCAGCCGGGTCTTTAGAAGGAGGTGTTTCAGGAAGTACCACAGTAGGTATTTCTACATCCTCTCCCATATTAATATCAATATTGAAGTCCTGAGGATCGATTGTAATTTCATTTGGTACTTCAGTGACTAGGGGCGGAGCAGTCTCTGGTGGGGGTGGAGGAGTTTGAATACTAATCGGTACCTCGGGAATTTCCCAGATTTCAGTCTGAGAGTTGATTTCTTTGAGTTTCCCTTCTGGGTAGCTTTTCCACTCAAAAGCAGTGAGGCAAATGCCTAGGCTGCAGGTCAGCCCAAAATAAAAGAGTGGCGTAGACCATTTTCTCAGGTCTGAATTGGGATTCTTTTTCGTTTCCATGGTAAGAGGGTTTTGGTTGAAAATAAATTACCCAAGAATTTACCATGTAATGGTCTCGAAAAGAACGGATTAACCGTATTTAACTATGTTAAAAGTTTTAAAAACAAAAAAGCCCGGATTTCCGGGCTTTCGATATTACTTGTTTGTGTTTAGCTCAACTTGAAGCGGATTGGAAGTCGCATTCGAGTACGTACTGCACGTCCACGTTGCTTACCAGGCTCCCACTTAGGCGCGTTTTCTACCACCTTCACAGCTTCCTCGTCGCAACCTCCTCCGATTCCACGAAGTACTTCTACGTCTTGGATAGATCCATCAGTGTTGATAACAAATACCACGATCACAGTACCTTCGATACCCATTCTTCTAGCTTGAGTTGGATACTTGAGGTTTTTGCTGAGGTATTTATTCCAACCTGACATTCCACCTGGAGGAACTGGTTGAGTTTCTACCACGTCAAAGATTTCGTCAGCTTTTTCCTCTACAGGAGCTTCAGCAATAACAACCTCTTCAATGACAGTTTCCTCTTCCACGTTCACATCGAAATTTACGTCGATTTTCTCTTCGATTTCAACCTCATCAGGAATCTCCTGAATGATAGGCTGCTCTACTGGTGGTGGTGGAGGTGGTGGTGGCTGCTCTGTGATAGGAATATCCAGTAGCTCTTCAAAGTTGTCATCACCCATTCCGAGATCCTTAAGAGCCCCGTCATCAAATGATTTCCACTCAAAAGCCACTAGGACAGCACCAACGGCTACCATCAAACCCAAGTTTAGGAACATTCCTGACTTTTTGGTGAGATCGGCTGCCGGAGTCTTTTTTGATTCCATAGCGTTTTTGGTTTATTATAGGTTAATGTATTCGAAACTAGTTAACAATTGTAAGCATTTCAAAAGATTAATCCAAGCGAAATACCTTAGATGAAATCTTAAAATATCCTAACAGACCTGCCCAAACACCGATTTGGTTGAATACTAGATCCCATAGGTCTAGTGAGCGATTTGGAATCCAATATTGCCCTATTTCAAATAGGATAGATGGTAGGACTACTAGTAGGCTGAACAGTAGCCAGTTCGGTTTTTGTTCTTTCAATCTCACACCTGCCCAGATAAAGGAAAGGATGAAAAAAAGAACGGTATGGATTAATTTATCCTGAAAGTCAAAGGCATGAATCTCGGGGAATTTTTCTCCAGGCATAAGCATAGCAAAGCCCAGTAAAATCAACCAGATCAGTCCGGCAACCCAGCGCAAATGAATCTTAATTTTGGCCTACCAGTTCGGAATATTCCTCAGAATTGAGTAGATCTTCCGGAAGATCGCCATCAATTTTGATTTTAATCATCCAGCCTGATTCATAAGGGGATTCATTGACTAGTTCAGGAGAGCCTTCTAACTCGTCGTTGAATTCTAGGATTTCACCGCTTACGGGCATGAAAAGGTCAGAAACTGTTTTTACGGCTTCTACAGTACCAAACACTTCACCGGCTTCGATGCTTTCACCTACAGTTTCTACTTCCACGTAGACGATATCTCCCAATTCAGACTGGGCAAATTCAGTAATTCCAACCGTGGCTACATCCCCTTCTATTTTGATCCACTCGTGATCTTTGGTGTACTTAAGTTCTTGAGGAAAATTCATTTCTTGATTTGATTTTAAAGTCTCCAAAAATAAGAGGAATCCGAGAGCTAAAAAATCTATTGGGATAAATTAAATCGTAATTGTCCGCCAAAAGAGGTGGATGCACGCTTGAATGCAGTGGTGACGCGTGGATCATTGATACTTCTGTCGAAATAGAAGGTAAGGTTAAGGTTTTGATTGATTACATAACTGACCGTGGGACGGATTTGAATATTGAGGTTGCCATTGGTCACGGTACTGCTTTCCTCTATTTTGCGCTGAATCTGTCGAGTGTCGACGATCTTCATATCCATCCTCAGGGTCAGGTCATTTTTCAGGATGGTTTCTCTTCCTTGAATCTTGAAAGGAACTTTCGTGCCTGCTTTGGTGTACGAAAAGTTTAAGCCAAAATCATTGCTTTTGCTCTCAGTTACTTGTGAATTGGAAAAATTCAATCCAAGCATTCGCTCTTTGTTATAATTGATTGCAAAATTCATTCTTCCTTTTGTCATCAGATCCAGTCCAATAAGCGGAGCAAAGCGTTCGGATAAAACCACTTGATTGAGTACATAAATGGGGATGAAAAATCCATCATCATTCACCTCGTTGGGAAGTCTTTGCTCCTGCAGTCGATTAAATAGCTCCAGTCCCTGTTGATATTGGAGTGAATTGGAAAAGTTGCTCGCATCGTAAGTGGAGGTATAGGCATGGGTGATATTGATACTGGTGAAAATATCGCTTAGACCTTTTAGTCTCGAAAGCCCCGCATAATCTAATCTCCAGTTAGGAAGAGGAGTTTTTGGGAATGGATTGAGGTTTGATTCTGCCGCATCCTGACCACGATAAGCGGCTATAAATGCCGGAACCAGTACATCCTGACCATTGATGCTGTATTCTCCTGTTGATCCATTTTGAGCGTCAAGCCTTGATTTGATAATGGCTCTGTTATTTTCGAAATCTTGGAAAAGCGGAGAGTTGTTTTGTGAATCATCCCTAGAGAATGAAGTCCCGAGCATTATAGTCGTCACTGAATAGGCTGTATTCGTACGGGTAGGACTGATGGACAAATATTCCCCAGGATTATCCGCCGAATTCCTGAATATTTCTTGGTAATCGCCTACTTCCCGTTTGTCGGCATTTAAGGTTATCCTAAAGTCTCGGAAAGGTTCAACTAAAGCTCCCAATCTCAAATTCATGGCCCGGTTTTGCCTGAAGGGTTGGGTAAGTTCTGCACTTGGAGCCATAAGACCACGTGCCGCCAGTTCATTTCGAATCATCGGGTCCTGACTTCCGAAAATAAAGGCAAGTCCTGGATTACTAAATGCCCGGTCCATTCCCAACAGGCCGGTATTCGGTAAATATCCGGGTAAGAATGTCCCTTCCACTACTCCATAATTGAAAGTGACTTCCTTGACTGACATTAGAAACTTGAGCAGTTGATTACTAAAAGGCGTACCGATAGTGTCTTCGGCAGCGATATTGCTTCTACCCGGAATGCTTGGTCGTTTGGGAGCATTGAGTGCCTCTAGCTTTTTATTTTTATTATAAAGTCTGATCAGATCAAATTTCCCGTTCAAGGTTTGCTCCCGTGTATTTTGGATGACGTTCCCCAAGGTATCACGCTGTCCGATTGCACCGGTCATCCAAGTGTAGGTAGTATTGTATCGATAGTCTGCCCTTATCCAATTCACTAGAGGTACTTTGTCAAACGGAATGGTATAGTTTAGATTTACTGTATGATTATAATTTGTCCTTCGCCCAAAATTCCAGAAGTTGGTCCTTACTGAGTCAATTTTTTCCTCAGTGTCCAAATCTCCCTGAGGCTCATCGATAACAGCCATGACTGAGCCGGAATAATCCACCCGAAGGTTTCTAGTCAAGTCCCAGTTGAGGGTGTAGAATCGGTTCATGAAAAATGACTTTTGGAATAACGGATCTACGCCAGCGGTACCAAGCTGGTCATTGCGGTATTGGGAGCGGAGGAATTTTCGATCTACATCCACCCGTGCCAAAATCTGACTTGGAGCTAGATTCAGGTTAAAGTCTTTGATCAGTTTCAAGTAAGGCGAAGAAAGTCCCTCCGAATTTTTAAATGGCTCAATGTTGAGCGGTTTGGGGGAGAAGTTATAAGTGATATTTCCCCGATTCGTTTTGAATTCGTAGTTCTGAATCTGAGCATTGGTCTGAGTGACTGTACCCACTGCGTAGGAGAAAGAGAAATTGCTTAAGTCATAAATCTTATTTGGTGCCTCCGGGTTGTTTTTTATTTTTCGGACATTGTTAAGACTGATGTTTTTGCGGGTTAGCTGGTCCTGTGCGATATCTCGATAGGCGTCCCGTTCTTGATCGGTTTCGAACTTTTGTAATGCGACTTCAAAGGGCACATCGGGATTAAGCGGATCAAATTCAGGCCTTGTACTCGAATTTTCTACACTCAAGTAAACCGGAATACTCACTCCCAATTCCTCTGGCAAAAGCTTGTCTGCCTTAATGTTGGTAGAAATGTCATATTGGGTAGTGGCCTGTCGGGTTCGCTGAGATATTCTGGTTTCCAGACCTCCAAAGCCAATTGAATTGTGGCGAATGGAAGCCGAGACCACCGCAAGGTCAGCAATTTTGGCATTGAGAAATGCATTTGCAGCCCAGCCATTATTTTCGTTTTGGCCTGTAACCCGGAGTTCGTTTGCCCAGATACATACGCTTTTGCTTCCACCGATTCCAGTCCCGGGATTTCGTACCCCGATCATAGCGCCTTGGGTCTGATTGAGTTCAGGCCGGCCTACTACGGTTACTTTGTACTGTCTGATATCCTTGGAGTAAGGGAGATTCAGGGGGACTTGATTATTGTCACGCTCGGTTTTGACGGAGACTATTTCCTGGATCGCGATATCAATCTCATTCTCCAAGGGCCAAATCTGCCTTGGATCTCGCGTGCCTTTTGGGGTAATAATCAGAGGAACTTCTACCTCATAATAGTTGTCTGTGTAGTCTGTGCCCAAGCGTAAAAAGGCAGTGATTTCTCCGTCAAGCGCATCTTCACTATCAGCGTGGAAAAACATCTTGATCCGCTCAAACTGCACCAAGTCCAATTGCAGGTTTTTGAAAACGGCCCGAGCATCTCGAGGAGAG
>LJXT01000057.1 GCA_001314815.1 Algoriphagus marincola HL-49 | reverse complement strand
ACGAAGATGCCCGCTGATTTTTTTCTCAAAAGAATAAGCCCAAGAACCTAAATCCGCGAAAATCACCGGGGTTTTCTGCGATGATCAGCGGAATGGAAAAGACAAATAAGAGTCTTTCTTATATTCCTATGTGGTTCTATCCTTTTTTTCAAACCACATAGAAACATAGCGGTATTCAATAAAAAGCATAATTTTTGTAAAAACCAGAAGGAAAAGTTGAATGCCATTGCTCAGGCTTTGGGCTATTATTTTTGATCCTACAACCATATAAAAAATGATAACCTAAACATAATAGGAGAAATACTGGCCGGAAAAGATTTAATCCTGATTTTTAAATGTAGTCCTTAGCATGAACAAAAACCTCAAGTTTCTTATGAAAAAAACAGTTAGAACACTTCTTCTGATTTTTTCCATCATTCCAATACTATTCGCATGTTGCAATGAGGATACTTATGAGGTGACCATTACAGGAATGGAATCCAGAGCTTTGGTCTTGGATGGAAATAATTATATAGAATTTGACGTAGAAAGCCCGATAAATAAGGAAGACCTGCTCATTGAAGTACTAATTATAGAGACAGAACGGATTACATCAATTGAGCAAGCTGGAGAAAGTCCTAAAGAAAGAAAAGTAGTAAAAGCAGCTGTGGTCCCTTGTGGAGATCAGATAGTCCTCTTCAAAAATAGGATTGAAAGCTTTAAAGTAGAAATTACAGATCCAGACAATAGCAGCACTAGACTTGATATTACAGAGCAATTACAAGTAGAAGGCACAGAGCGATCAATCTCAGAATATATCGCCGAAAACTCCCCCGGGATACGAGGATTTTTGTTGGAGTTTTCGGATATCAGTAATATTCCAGACCGAATACAATATTATCTCGAAGCAACGCTTGATGACGGGACAAAAGTAAGTTCAGAAGGAAGAGTCGTGAATTTCAACTAGTAAAAGCCAAGAATCGCAGCAGTCCTTACTTAGATATAAAAATTCCATTCAAGGGAATTTTAGGTATTTCTATGTGACTATGTGGTTCTTTTCTTTTTTAAAACCACATAGAAACATAGTGCATATAGCATAGTGGATAACTAGCTGACAAAACCAATTCAAAAGATCTCCTGCGGGTACCTCCTGATTTGCACAAGTAAAACTTACTAACAGTCGCTAGCAGTCAGGAGACTGCATTTTCAAAGGTCCAAATCACAGACTTTAACCAATCTCAGAATAGATGAGACAAAGAGGGTTTTTAGAATTAATCAAATCGCACCGCCGGTGCTCTGCTGAGTTTGTGGCTTTATTCGCTACAATGAGATCGCACCTCCGGTGCTGTAGCAAGGTCCTTTGATGGAAAGCCTCGGAGAGGCGATTTTGATTGAAGAAAGTTGATGTGAGAGGTAACAAGAGCTTCGGAGAAGCGATTTGATTTTCAATTCAAATTGCCTCCCGCAAGGTAGCCAAGTTACAAAGCTTTAGTTCTGTCACTGCGATCCCCCACGGCGTGAGCATTCTCTTGCTCTTCTAGAAATGCAACCACATTTTGATTTCTCACCAACGGTTAAAACAGAATCATACGCCCTTTTCTTTGTGACTATGTGGTCCTTTTCTTTTTTAAAACCACATAGAATCATAGTGGAAAACTAGCTGGCAGAAGAAATTCAAAAGATCTCCCGCAGATTTACCCAGATTAGCGGCGCAGATCAGCAGGAAAACTCTTTTGCTTCCTTGCGACTTAGCGGGAGCTTTTATTCAGAAATACTCGGCTTCACCCGAACAAAAGCCATTTCGTCGTCTAGATTGATATAAGCATACAACATCCCGTCCTTAAAGAAAGACATATTTGAACCCGGAAATTTTTCAACGACCTCTTCATGAAGCATTTGATAATCTGAGTCAAAAACAGTGACCACATTCTTGTAAATCACCGAATCAGCAATCATCCGATCCTTATCCTTGGTCAGTCTCCAAATCAGGTTTTTCTCAGGCTGAGGAATAAGTGGACCAAAGCGAACTTGCTCATTCTTTTCCTTCATCACCTCCATCAAGGCCTCCCGGCTTTCCACTCGCTGCGGATAATCCAATATTCGCTCATTGGAACTTAATTGAGCCTGGTATTGGTGCTGAATCAGGGAGTCAGCATCAAAATCATACACATAGATTTCATTGAATCCCGTATTGGAGAACACAAAATCACCATCGATCACATCCATGAAGACCTGCTCTCCAGTGGACATCATAGAATTTCCGTCCATCTCAAACATGACTCGATATTCATCCAGTTTGGATATCGCATCAGTCTCCTCCACTTGAATTTCCATTGTCTCGGTATCGACAAAAGCCAATCCTTTTGCCGGTTTTTTGAAGTCCTCATCGGTCAATTGACCTATAAATCGCTTCCTATCAGGAGAAAAAATCCCCATCGTCTCTACGTCATCAGTCTCGCCAAAATCATACCCGCTCAGTTTGCTTTTGTCAAACTCATAGCTCCGGACTAGCTCCCCCTTTTGGGTGATTTCAAATATTTTTTGGAAGTCGTATAGGAGCAAATTGCCATTATCCAACACCTGAAGCTTGCTGATAAAGCCTCCACCAACTCCATTTGGACCTTCTTTTTCTAGTTGGACAGTCTCCCTCAGTGCCAAGGCATCCAAATCAACTATCTCAAGTAGAAAGGTTTGAGGGTTGAGGTTAAAGAGCATTTTTTTATCCGCCGAAACATCAGCGATCCCCAAACCCCAGTTGAGAAAAAAGAAATGATCTCCGGGATCCACCATCACCGTGTCGATTTCGTAGGTGATCTCTAAGTCTCGGGTAGCCTTAGAAGCTTCTGGATCTCCACCACAAGAAAAAAGGGTAAGGATTAAAAGGTAAATAGGTAGTTTTTTCATCATTTTGTTGGTTTAAAATTTAAAATCCATCACCGCAAAGCCCAATTCGTCCTCCACATTGACATAGGACCAGAGTTTGCCGTCTTTGGTGAAGAAATCTCTTGGGAATTTAATTTCTTCGGGCAACTCTGCCTCTCCAATCAGATTGAAATCCTGATCATAGGCATACATATAAACCTGGCTGGAGATACTCTGCCAAGATTCGTCCATTTCATTAGCCCTTCTACCAAATCGGATATAAACCTGTTCCTTTTCATCCCAAATCAATGGACCAAAATACATACCCTTAAAAAACTTCCTCATTTCTTCTTGGTATTCTTCGTCAGTTTCCACGACAGTTTTAAGTTCTGTATCATTGGAAACTGGACTAAGAACATGGACAAAGGAATGATAAGTAAAGGAATCAGTCTCTTGGTCATACCGATAAAACGCAGATGTGGAAGGACTCAAAGCCAAAATCTTTTGATTTAACTCCTGCAAGTACATGTATTCTTGAAAAACGACTTGGTTGGCTGTCCCAACTTTCAAGTCAAAAATCCAATTCATTTCAGGCATTGAAAAGTTGTCAATTTCGTAGGTTTCCAGGTTAATCTTGGCAAAGGTTCTAGGTCCAAAATATCGAACTCCCGGAAGCGAGAAGAGATTTTTTTGATCTTTGGAAAGAATTACGCTGTAATCCAACTCTTGTAAATCCGTCTTTAAGGGTAGTGATGAAATCGACAAATCTTTCAGCTTTGTGCCATCGGCTGAGAAAATGCCCAGTTGATTGAAAGCAGTAATCAAAAAAGTACTATCGCCTAGGATCTGCGTTTCAAAAACATAATCGCTTATTCCATTCGGTCCTTCCATTTCAAAGTCAAAGTCCTTTTCCCATTCCAATTGATCCAAATTGATCTGCTGGATTTGAAGGGTTCTGGAATTGAACAGATAAAGGTAATGGCCATCCTCAGAAATGGAGGAAGTATGTGGGCCTCGTCCTAGATCAAAAAGTTTTCCTTTCGAATCAATCATCACGGTGTCTATCGTAACCGTTAGGTCCTCGAAAATATTGTCAGACTTTGACTTCTTAGAAGAACTACCTCCACAAGAAAAAATCATAGGAATAAAAAGTATTACAGCCAGTTTTTTCATACTTCTAAAATTCAAAATCCATCACCGCAAAACCCAACTCATCATCCACATTGACATAGGACCATAGCTTGCCGTCTTTGAAGAAGGCATCAGAAGGAATGGCTTTAAGTTCAGGGATGGCCGTTTCACCAATGAGCTTGAGCGATTTGTCAAAGGCAAATAGGAATACATCTGAAGTTCTTGATGTTTCCTCATCTATTTTTGGATCCATGATTCGGGCAAAACGGTAAAATCGTTCGTTTTTATCATCATAGATGAGTTTTTCAAACATGATCTGAGTGATTGCCTTCTCCATTTCCGACTCAAATTCTTCTGGCGAAGAAACTTTTCCTTGGACAGGAACTTCCTTTTCATTTGGGGTGACGGTAAAATCAAAGGTGCGGAGATCTAGGGAATCCGTTTGGTAGTCATATATATAAATCGAATTGGTGGCGCCTGCGGATAAGAAATAAGTTCCAAAAAACTCTTGAAAATGGGTAGGGTCCGCAAAAATGGACATGGTTTGGTCGGATTGGAGCAGAATTCGAAACTCGGTAGACTTATCCAATCCGGGAATTTGAAGCAGTTTTCCGGTTTTTTCCTCCAAATTGATCTTTGCCAACTGACGGGTGCCTTCCATAAAATCTCCCGGCAGGGAAAGAATATGGCTTTCATCTGGGCTGAGTCTCATCGAATTGCTGAGCGAAAAACCAATTCCCTCTTCCATTCCTTCGATTTCCAGCTCTTCTGGCTTCAGCGTGAGGTCTCGAATTTTTTCTCCCGATTTGGAATAAATTCCGGTATTCCGGAAACTCCCAAAAAGAAAGCGTTCGCCAGACAGGACTTTGACTGCTGATAAATACTCTCCTACACCATTAGGTCCTTCTTTTTCAAAAGGAATTTGCTGGACAAGTCTCAACTCGTCTAGATTGATCTTATTAATTTTTGTGGTGGCTGGATCAAAAAGATAAAAGTGGGTCTTGCTCTCATCTAAGTCGCTGCTTCGGATACCTTGCGAAAGATTGATAATCTCTTCCCCCGGATCGACCACGACAGTATCTACGGTGAAGGAAAAATCTTCCAGCACATTATCCGAGCCCGAATCGGCGGACTCATCGGATGCACCACAGGAAAATGCCAATGCGGCGCAGAAAAAGGGAAATAGCAGTTTTTTCATAGTTTTAATATCAATAGTTCAAAGTCATCACCACAAATCCGGGGTCTTCCTCCACGGGCCTGTAATTGTATATTTTTCCGTCAAAGAAGAAGCCGTTGAAAAAAACATTGGATAGCCCTTCGATTTTCTTTTCTCCCAAGAGATTGAAATCCTGATCATAGGAAAACAAAAAAACATCAGACGGACGCGGCTCTCCTGAGTCATTAGTGCCATTTCCTTTGATCCCAAACCGGAAATACTGCTGCCTAGTGTCATCCCAAATGAATCCATAAAAGTTGATTTGCTTTCGAATCTCTCCGGAAATCTCCACTCGCTCTTCCTGAGAGCCTGCTTGAGTTTTGAAGGTTCCTTTCTTTTGGTTTTCTACCAGTTGATGGTCAAACTTCAGCAACATCAAGGAATCGCTAGGCATATCGTATAGATAGAAGTCGGCCGTACTTCCGGAATATATGACAAGCTGATCCTTTATTTTTTCCATTCGAATCATATCTCCCGAAGTGGTGATTCCTCCATTTTGAGAAAAAGTGACCCGGAAATTTTGGGTCAGGTCCAAGGCCGGAAGCTTGAGCAGTTCCCCTGTTTTGGATTCCAAGTCCAAGACAGCCAATCCCGCGGTGAACTCTCCAAAAGGCGCTGGAAGAGAAAAAGCTTTTTTCTTGTCGGGACTGATAGCGACATAGGTATAAAGGCCTCCCAATGACTCATCGATCTCATCGTATTCCTCAGCCCTGAGCTTAAGGTCTTGGATTTTTTCTGCCTGATCATTGTAGATAGCCTGAATGGCATAGTTGGCCAACATGAATTCATCACCAGGCAGTACATCAAAGCTTTCTACAAAATCCGGTGCCCGGTTGGGCCCGTCTTTCTCAAAAGGAATCCGTCGTAGCAGTTTCATCTCCCCCAGATCGATCTCATGGATCTCGGAACTTTGGCTTTCCGAGAAAAAAATAGACTTGCCATCCTCACTCAGTCCAAAACCATAGTAGGCGCTAGAATTGACCAATTCCTCGCCTACATCAACTTTGAGGGTATCTAAGGTGATTTGGAGGTTTTCGAGTTGGTTTTCGGTGTAGGTTTGGGTTTGGATGGCTCCTTCGGCAATTTGCTCTGATGCTTTTTCGGTGCAGGAAAAGAAAAGCAAAAGGGTCAAGCCCCGAAAAATTATTTTCATAAAACAGCTTTTTTATTAAAGTTTAAAACTAAAATAAATAAGCTAAAATTCTAGTGAAAAGATGTTAATGCTTTTGCCTAAGCATCAATCTTTTATTCGCCTCAATTCAACCACCAGATCGAAAAATTCAAGACCGTCGCAAAACTTACCCAAGCCAAATAGGGAATCATCAACCAGGAAGCCCAAGCATTGATGATTTTAAATTTTTTCACGGAAAGAAAAATCAAGATCCAAAGTGGAATAATCACCACCAAACCTAAAATCGGCGACTCCATCCCAAAGAAAGCCGGCGACCAAAGGGCATTGAGGCCGAGCTGCGTGAAGTAAAGAATGAGTAGCGGCTTTTTCTGCGGATGATCACTCTTCCAGATCAGGTAGCAAGCGATTCCCATCAAAAGATAGAGTGTGGTCCAAACCGGGCCGAAAAGCCAACCCGGAGGATTGAAGCTGGGTTTATTGATCGTCTGATACCAGCTTTCTATGGAGGTAATGGTGAAATAGGCACCTGTACCTCCGGCTACTTGTGGTAGGATTAGGCTGATGATTAGTTTGAGCCAATTGGGCATGCTTACAGAATCTCAAGTAAAGTGCGAAAGGCTAAGGCCTTATCTTTATAGCGCTCTTGAGTTTTGGCACGGAGTGCATTTGCATGCTTGGATTCGTATTCCTGCATTTTGGCCATACTCTCTGTGAAGTACTGAATGGCATAATTGGTACTTCCGTCATCTGACTGATGGATCAGTCGGCAGAACTTGTGTTCGGTAAATATTCCTGTGGCCATCACCTCCGGAATATGGGTTTCACGCATCCACTGAAGGAAGTCTTCTTCGATGTCCGGGGACACATTAATGGTCACATTATATAATATCATCCTGTTTTTGATTTAATTTTTGTTTTTTTGCCAACAAATTTGAAGACTCAAAGTTACGAATCCCAAGTAAAAAACCTTTCCCCAGCTAGCTATGCATCAAGTAGTACCTGAGCGAGGCTCCGGCTATACCCTTCGATTGACTATTGCCCGAATCGTCATTTTGGTGCTTCATGGTGTGGGAATCCTGGGTTTATCACTTCCGGAGTACCAAGATTGGTTTTTGGCTCTCACGCCGGTACAGCTATTGAGTAGCTTATTGATCATTTTACTTTTTCACCGAGGATGGAATGATTCCTTTCCCATTTTTGCGGCAGCAGCCTTCTGGATTGGATTTGGCGCTGAGCTGATCGGGATTCATACCGGCTATTTATTTGGAGACTATGTTTATGGACCTACTTTAGGGCCCAAGCTTTGGGATGTCCCGATTATCATTGGGGTCAATTGGTTTATTCTCGCCTACTTGACGGGATCAGTATTCCGTAAGGTTCCCAATGACTATTACGCGGCCTTTCTTGGGGCCTTGGCAATGACTGCGCTGGATTACATCATTGAGCCGGTAGCCGTTGCTTTGGATTTCTGGTATTGGAAGTTTGATGTGATTCCGGTAGAAAATTATTTAGGCTGGTTTGGGGTGTCTTTTGTGGTTCATTTGATATTCCGGAAGGCTAAATTTGAAAAATTCAATCCAATTGCACTCCTTTTATTATTGACATTAATCGTATTTTTCACAGTTTTGAATTTTACTGTGGTCTGAATTCTGATTTAAATCATAAAATTAAAACACTGATTCTCAAAACACATTCGTCTCAAATCAGCTTATACTATAAGCAAAAACCTGTCAGTTGAAAGCATTATGATAGAAGCAATAGGTTTTACTATACTGGGTTTCCTCCTCATGGAGCTGTCTGGGTGGTTTATCCACAAGTATTTGATGCATGGTCCTCTTTGGATGATTCACAAGACCCATCATCAGCCTTCTAATTCGTTTTTCGAACTCAATGATCTATTTTCCTTGCTGTTCGGAAGTATCGCGGTGGTTTTGATTTTGCTTGGATTGGAAAATCTTGATTACCGATTTTGGATAGGAATGGGAATCAGCCTCTATGGCATTCTCTATTTTGTCCTTCACGATGTATTGGTTCATCGGCGATTGAAATGGTTTGAACGTCCGAAAAATTCTTTTTTGCTGGGAATTTTTCGTGCACATCAGGCCCATCATCGCACCAACAAAAAAGATGATGCCATATCATTTGGTTTATTTATAGTACCCAAGGAGTTCTTTAAAAAAGAAGAAAAGTGAGCACATATTCAATCAAGGATCTCGAACAACTATCCGGTATAAAAGCCCATACGCTTCGTATATGGGAGCAGCGATATAATTTGCTGAGCCCCAAGCGTACCGATACAAATATCCGTTATTATGACGATGCGGATTTGAAGCTGATTCTTAATGTAGCCTTGCTAAATGACAATGGCTTTAAAATCAGTAAAATTGCTTCCATGGAGCATAGAGAGCTTCGAGATGAGGTGATGAAGCTGACTGAGCGATCTCTTACGCACGATGATCAGATACATGCCTTGACGATCAGTATGATCGAAATGGATGAAGAGCGATTTGATAAGATCCTTTCTTCAAACATCCTGAAATTGGGCTTTGAGCAGACCATGCTCAATATCATCTATCCATTTATGTCTAAGATCGGAGTACTATGGCAAACCGGAGCAATCAATCCTGCACAGGAGCACTTCATCTCCAACCTTGTTCGTCAAAAGCTCATCGTAGCGATAGACGGTCAAGTGACAAATGGCGGTGGAAAGAAGTTTCTGCTCTATCTACCTGCTGGTGAACTTCACGAGATTTCGCTCCTGTTTGCTTGCTACCTGATCAAAAACAAAGGTCATAAGGTAATATACCTAGGTCAAAATACTCCGAATGAGGACCTTAACTCCGTCTATGCCATGCATCAGCCGGACTACTTAATGACGGTGGTCACGACTTCTCCAAGTGCAGAGCAGATACAGGAATACCTAGACAATCTATCCGAAAGATTCAGCGAAGCGAAGATTTTGGTTTCCGGATATCAGATCATCGGACAAGATTTGCGACTTCCTTCCAACGTGGAGCAACTCAATTACATCCGGGATATCAAGGAAATGCTAGAGGAAATGGAGCGCGTTCCACAGGAAAAATAATTAAGTGTAACATTTTCTGAAAAATCTTAAACAAGGGTAATCTTCACAGATTACCCTTTTTTTGCCTCCTATCCTCATTATTAGCCATTTATTCCAAGATTTGTCTTCGGAATTTTATTTTGTTTAATAAATTTTAAAAAAAATTAGACAAAATGTTTGCATTCTGTTTAATCCTCATTACATTTGATTAAACAAAAAAACAAACCGACAACCATGACGACTCTAGAATTCAGTTACTCGCTAAACAAACTGTCCAGTACCTTGAAGCCTTTTGCGCTCAAGTTGACTCGGGACATGGATGATGCTAACGATCTACTGCAAGATACAATGGTCAAAGCTTTTACCAACCGAGATAAATTCACAGAAGGAACTAACCTGAAGGCTTGGTTATATACAATCATGAAAAACACCTTTATCACCAACTATCAGCGAATGGTGAGAAGAGGTACATTCGTTGACACCACTGACAACTTACATTATATCAATTCTAGCGATTCCCAAATTGAGAATGGTGCCTACGGAAACTTTGCCATGGATGATATCCAATATGCAATCCAAAAATTGGATGATGTATACAAGACTCCATTCATGATGCACTTCCGAGGTTTCAAATACCATGAAATCGCAGATAAGCTTCAAATTCCGATTGGAACTGTCAAAAATCGGATCCATATTGCCAGAAAGCTACTAAAAGAGGATTTGGTAGTATATAGACACAAAAATTGATCAAATGAACCAAAAGCATGTGGTGGTTATCGGTTCGGGATTTGCCGGACTGTCAGCAGCTACCCACTTAGCAGTCAATAAAAGTTGTAGAGTCACCCTTTTAGAAAAGAACAGTACCCCCGGTGGGCGAGCCCGTAAGTTCGAACATCAGGGGTTTGTTTTTGATATGGGGCCAAGTTGGTATTGGATGCCCGATGTGTTCGAGGATTATTTTGCCAAGTTTGGGAAAAAACCTTCTGATTACTACGATTTATTAAGGCTTGATCCTTCCTATGCGGTGATTTATGGTAAGGATAAGGTATTGGATATCCCGGCCAACTTGGATGAATTCAAAAAAATGCTTGATGGAATCGAGCCTGGCGCAGGCAAGCAGCTCGATGAATTTTTAGCACAAGCCAAATACAAATATGAGGTCGGCATTCATAATTTGGTCAAAAGACCTAGCCGATCACTCCTTGAATTTGCTTCTCCGGGGCTTCTCGTAGATATGGTGCGGATGGATATTTTCCAATCTATGGCTAAGCACGTACGAAAATTCTTTAAGTCAGAGGAAATCATCCGACTGATGGAGTTCCCTGTATTGTTTTTGGGTGAAACGGCTGAAAACATTCCTGCACTTTATTCCCTCATGAACTATGCAGACATTGCTTTGGGTACCTGGTATCCCAAAAAAGGGATGCATGAAATCATCAAAGGAATGGTGAGTCTTGCTGAAGAAAAAGGTGTAAGCATCCAATACGATGCGGAAGTAGAAGAAATCGAAATAGAAAACGGGATAGCCAAAAGAATACGCCTGGTCAACGGTGAAAAAATCGAGGCTGATGTCGTGGTAGCAGGTGCTGACTATCACCACGTAGACAAGCATCTCGTCAATCCAAAATATAGCAACTACTCCGAAGAATATTGGGATAAGCGTGTGATGGCTCCGTCGAGTTTGCTCTTTTATTTGGGAATTGACAAAAAGCTGGACAATCTGCGCCATCATAATCTATTCTTTGATGAGCCGCTTGGACCACATGCAGATGCTATTTACAAAAATCCAAGATGGCCTGAGCGACCGCTTTTCTATGCTTCGCTTCCTTCCATTACCGACCCGACAGTGGCTCCCGAAGGAAAAGAAAACATGTTTCTATTGATTCCTTTGGCTCCAGATTTGGAAGACAGTGAGGAGATGCGTGAAAAATATTACAATATCATTATGGACAGGCTGGAAACCATCACGGGTCAAGAAGTGCGGTCCCATGTCATCTACAAGCGCTCCTATGCACACGCGGACTTCAAGGCTGATTACCATGCCTTCAAGGGAAATGCTTACGGGCTTGCAAATACTTTGACCCAAACGGCCATTTTGAAACCAGCCCTGAAAAACAAAAAAGTCCGAAATTTGTATTACACAGGTCAACTCACCGTCCCTGGACCAGGGGTACCACCTTCACTCATTTCGGGAGGAGTGGTAGCAAATGAGGTGATGAAAGAAAACAATCTGTAAATAAATGGGTATATTATAGCGATGGATGCTAAAGAACTTTTTGACCAAACTACCCTTGAGTGCAGTAGACTGATTACTCAGCGATACAGTACTAGCTTTACTTTAGGGATCAAAACACTGGACAAGAAATTTCACTTGCCCATCTATGCTATTTATGGTTTTGTACGCTATGCGGATGAAATCGTAGATACCTTTCACGATCAGGATAAGGCAAGTCTTCTAGAGCGCTTCAAAGCTGACACCTATGAAGCTATCGAAAAGAAAATCTCGCTTAATCCAGTTCTACACGCATTTCAACTCATCGTCAATCAGTATAAGATTGATCTGGATCTGATCGAGGCTTTTCTCCACAGTATGGAGATGGATCTGGATTTCAAGAAATACAATGATTCCAAATACAAAGAATATATCTACGGTTCGGCCGAAGTAGTTGGGCTGATGTGTCTGAAAGTCTTTTGCGGTGAGGATACAGCTTACTATGAGCGGCTCAAAGAACCCGCTTGCAAATTGGGAGCAGCATTTCAAAAAGTAAACTTCTTGCGAGATCTGAAAAGTGACTATGAAGAGCGAGGCCGTGTATATTTTCCGGGGGTAGATTTTCAGCTTTTCGATCAATTGGTGAAAACAGAAATTGAAAAGGATATTCAGCAGGATTTTGATGAAGCACTGGTAGGGATTGAAGCCTTACCGGATGGTGCAAAGCTTGGGGTAAAAGTCGCCTATTTGTACTATCAAAAGCTTTTTGATAAAATAAAGGGCCTATCCCCTGAGGTAATTACCCAACGACGTATTCGGATTCCAAATTCTCAAAAGCTTTCCCTTTTGGTCGGAACCTATTTCGGAACCAAACTTGGAATAAGTTGATGGAAAAGTACCTGTATTTCGGTGTTTTGCTATTTGCAATTTCCTACCCTTTAGCTCAGTCTTTTGAGCACAGGATCCGCTATGCGAGCAAATGGGGAATGATTCTACCCGGGATGCTCATTACTGCCGCCTTCTTCTTGATTTGGGATGTCTGGTTTACCAATTTGGGAGTGTGGGAGTTTAATCCCAACTACATCTCTGGGCTCTATTTGATAAATTTACCCGTAGAAGAATGGCTATTCTTCCTGGTAATTCCCTTTGCCTGTATCTTCATTTATGAGGTACTTATTTACTTTTTCCCTTCCGATCCCTTGCAGGATTTGGGTAAGCCCTTTGTCTACATTATGGTACCATTCCTGATTGGTTTTGGTCTTCTGCATTTGGACAAGTGGTATACTTCGGTAAACTTTCTGGTAGGAGGCCTTGCCTTATTGATTCATTTTCTGATATTTAATGACAAATATTTAGGCAAATTTTTATTTGCTTACTTCGTTCATTTGATTCCCTTTTTTCTTTGCAATGGTATTTTGACTGGGGGATTGACGGAAGAGCCCGTGGTGATCTACAACAATGCAGAAAACTTGGGAATTCGCATCTGGACTGTACCCATTGAGGACAGTATCTATTCAATGACCTTACTGCTGATGAATATCAGCTTCTTTGAAGGCATTCGTAGTCAAAAAACAATTCAACCCATCTCAAGTTAATTGCATATGAAATCGAGCAAGTTAGATCCAAAAAACACAAAAATGGATGTCAAATTTGCGAGATTCTCTCGAATAAAATTCGGGACAAGCTATGTAGCCAATTAAAGAAAATCATAAACACATGAAAAATCTCCAAGTAGAAATCGACCAACACTCAGGCTTCTGTTTCGGAGTGGTCTATGCTATTGAAATGGCGGAGGAGATTTTGGACGAACAGGGCTATCTATACTGCCTAGGAGATATTGTCCACAATGATGAAGAGGTCAATCGACTGACCAGAAAAGGCCTCAAAATCATTGATCATGAAGAGCTCAAAAACCTTCGCAACGAAAAAGTTCTGATTCGGGCACACGGAGAACCGCCCTCCACTTACGAACTATCCATACAAAACAACCTCATCCTGATAGATGCTTCTTGTCCAGTAGTTTTGAAGTTGCAAAATCGTATCAAAAACTCCTTTGACAAGGATGAGACCATTTATATCTACGGAAAGCACGGGCATGCGGAGGTAATTGGGCTACTAGGTCAGACCAATAACAAAGCGGTAGTATTTCAGGATATTTCTGAGCTTGATATCGCCACACTTCCCAAAAATATGACCCTCTACAGTCAGACGACTAAGAGTACTGATAAGTTTTACGAAATCAATCAAATACTTCGTGAAAACGGCATTACTGTCAATACCAATGATACCATTTGTCGGCAAGTATCCAATAGAGATAAAGAGCTTCGGGAGTTTGCAGACAAATACAATAAAATTGTTTTTGTAAGCGGAACCAAGTCTTCCAATGGCAAGGTCTTGTACAATGTCTGTAAGGAAAAAAACCCAAATACGTATTTTGTCTCCAACCCAGACCAAATCGAACCTTCTTGGTTTGACACCAATGATACGGTGGGTATTTGCGGCGCTACCTCCACGCCCATGTGGCTAATGGAGCAAGTTAGGGAACGAATTCTTACCTATTGATCGTTTTGGCATAGATTCACACGACCAATTCACTTGCTAATTAAGCCTTATTCATGGCTAGTACTCAATCAATTTCCAGAAAAATAGACCCTCTTGGACTGATCATCGCTTGGTCCATCATTATTCTTTGGGCAATTAGCCTGGTTTTTTGGATGAATTTTGAGTTAAGCTGGAAAAGCCCGTGGACCTACCTCGGAATCCTGATACAGACACATCTCTACACAGGACTATTTATCACAGCCCATGATGCCATGCACGGGATTGTCTCTTCAGACAAGCGCTGGAACCACTTTACCGGTTGGATTTCTGCCCTTTTGTTTTCTTACAACTTCTATTGGAAGCTATTCCCAAAGCATCACGAGCATCATCGCTACGTAGCCACTGACAAAGACCCTGACTACCACGCTTCCGGCAACTTCTTCCTTTGGTACTTATCCTTCATCCGCCAATACGTTACTATTTGGCAGATTCTCTTGATGGCTGTGACCTTCAATATTCTGAAGCTTTTTCTTCCGACAGAGAATCTAATTGTCTTCTGGATGTTACCTGCAATTTTTTCCACTTTGCAGCTTTTTTACTTTGGAACTTATCTACCACATCGGGGGGAAAGTGACAATGAACATCACTCACACTCCCAGCATAAAAATCATTTATGGGCTTTTTTGAGCTGCTACTTTTTCGGATATCACTACGAGCATCATGACTCACCCGGGACCCCTTGGTGGAGACTTTGGGAGGTAAAAGAAAAACAAACGGCTGATTTTCGATGATTTTTGTCAAAATCTGAATGATTTCTGAAACCATCTTTGATAAAATTGATTTTCATAGTAGTCATGAAACCAACTATGAAAACAAAACTACTTTCACTGCTTTTTATTTTTCTATCCGGTACTATCCTGGCACAAGGCGTGGTCAGAGGAAGAATTTTCAATCCTGTCAACAATGAGCCGGTAGCTTTTGCCAATGTTCTCATCTTGGAAAGCGAATTAGGGGCCATCTCAGATGAAGATGGAAACTATGAAATCCAAAATGTACCTCCCGGCCTCTATAATATCCGGGCGAGCTTTGTCGGATATAAAACCGTCACCAAATACGAGATTCAGATCAGTCAAGCCAAGGCTATTCAGCTGGATTTTGAATTGCAGGAAGATGCTTCCGAGTTGAGCGAAGTGGTGGTAAGTTCAGAATTTACCCGATCAGAAGAAACTCCGCTTTCCGTCAGAAGACTCAATACCAATGAGATTGAGCGCTATCCGGGAGGAAACCGGGATATCTCTCGAGTTATTCAATCTTTGCCGGGGGTGGCCAGCACGGCAAGCTTTCGAAATGATATTTTGATCCGGGGCGGAGCGCCAAATGAGAATAAGTTTTTCATCGATGAAATCGAGGTGCCTGTAATCAACCATTTCGCCACCCAAGGCTCTTCTGGCGGGCCTGTCGGTATTTTGAATGTCAACCTGATCAAAAATGTGGATGTGATCACGGGAGGCTTTCCTGCCAATCGAATGAATTCTTTGAGTTCTTTCTTCGAATTTGAGTTGAAGGAAGGAAGAAGGGATGAAATGTTTACCCAACTGACCGTGGGAGCTTCCGAACTCACACTTTCCAACGAAGGACCTATCGGAGATAAAACCACCTACCTTTTCTCTGCCAGAAGGTCTTATTTGCAGGGATTATTTCGGCTTTTGGGTTTGCCTTTTCTACCGACCTTCAATGATTTTCAGGTAAAAACCACCACCAAACTGAATGACAAAACGGAACTGACATTTTTGGGAGTAGGAGCGATCGACAATTTTGTGCTCAATCAGGATATCCCTGACGATGAGACGGAGGAAGAAAGGGAAAATAGACTTTATCTACTAAATGTCTTGCCTATTCAAGAGCAGTGGAACTATGCCACGGGGCTTAAGCTGAAGCGATTTCGGGATAATGGGTTTTGGACTTTCATCCTCAGTAGAAATATGCTGAATAACCGGTCGTATAAGTATGCAAATAATGATGATAGCTCAGAAGATAATTTGATTTCTGACTATTTATCACAGGAATCAGAAAATAAATTCAGGGCAGAAAACTCAATCTTTGGCAACGGCTATACCTTGAAATATGGAGTCAATTATGAGTACTCCAGATACCTGATCGACAATTTTGACCGGGCCACGCTATCGAGTACCGGGCAGGTGATCGACATCAACTCTATCAGTAATTTCAATTCCTATGGAGCCTTTGTATCGGGAAGTAAAACTTTTGACCAGGAGCGCCTGCTATTGACCGGAGGGATTCGGATGGATGGTTCTGACTTCGGACAGACTGCTCAAAACCCACTCAATCAGATCAGTCCAAGGGTCTCCCTTTCTTATCAGCTGAAACCTAATCTATTTGCCACTGCAAATGCCGGAATCTACTATCAGCGCCCTCCTTACACAGTCCTTGGATTTAGAAACAATGAGGGAGAATTGATCAATCAGCAAAATGATGTACGGTTTATCAGAAATAATCAACTGATCGCCGGAATAGAATTCTTACAGCCTGATAAAAACCGACGGTTCACAGCAGAGGCATTCTATAAACGCTATTCCAACTACCCTTCCTCTCTGCTAAATGGAATCTCTTTGGCCAATTTGGGAGCTGATTTTGGAGTGATTGGAAATGAAGCGGTCGTGTCCAACTCCGAAGGGCGTGCATACGGAATTGAGTTTTTGGCTCAGCAACGTCTTTTTAATGACTTTTATGGAATTGCGGCTTTGACTTTGGTGCGAAGTGAATTTACCAACCCAAACACGGAAGGTTTCATCCCTTCCTCATGGGACAATCGGATCATAATCAGCCTTACTGCCGGAAAGCGATTTAAGAAAAACTGGGAAATAGGTGCGAGATGGAGGTATTTGGGAGGAACTCCTTTTACACCATTTGATTTGGAGGAATCTGCTTTGATCAGCAATTGGGATCTCCGAAACCAAGGTATTTTGGACTTTGCACAAATCAATGGTGAACGCCTACCAGCTTTCCATCAGCTCGACCTGCGCGTGGACAAAAAGTACTTTTTTAAAAATTGGAACCTCAATTGGTACTTCGACATCCAAAATGCCTACAATTTTCAAGCACAGCAGGCCCCACTGCTGATCCCAGAACGGGATGATGCCGGTGAGTTGCTCGTCAATCCCAATGACCCTAGCCGATACCAATTGAAGTTGATTGAAAATACAGCCGGAAATATCCTTCCCACAATCGGGCTGATCATTGAATTCTAACAAAAAAGCCGAATCAAAAATTGATCCGGCTATCATATTCTCTCTTTTCACATCTTCAGAAAAAGCGATTTGGGAGATGGTCTAAGGGATTTATCAGGTTTAATTCAATCGCCATCGCACATTCAGGCCAAAACCTCCTGCATCAAAGGTGGTGTTTTCGACCAGAATGAAATAGGGGCGCCAGTCAAGACCTATGATCAATGGAAAATCAGGAAATTCATACTCAGCCCCGATCTCGCCTGCTGCTCCCAATCGAAATGGATCCCCAAGAAATAAAGAAGGGCCAAAACCCAAATAGTAATTAAACTCAGAGTCTGCTATCGGGCGATAGATAGGGTTCCAAAGCAAGTCAATCCCGACTCCACCTCCACCGAAACTAAGATCACCGTGAAGTCGGCTAAAGTCCCCTAAAGAAAAAACTGCGTCTAAGGCGACATTATTTCCGTTGACATTTCCGAATCGGAGACCCAATTCCTGACCGTGAGATTCTACTATTGCAAAGGTTCCTATAAAGAACATTGCGAGCATGAGTTTTTTAAAATTCATATGCTGAAAATTTAGGTTTAGATAAAAGTTACCTCAATCACATCGAAAATCAGACCAATTTTGATCTTTTTACTTTTTTGATAGAATTTCATTTCCGATTCGGAGGACCTCATCCACCAGTATATCCATGTCTACAAATCGTGTCCGTTGATTGACATTGGCAACTCGAAGCGTATATTTTCCATTCAAAATAGTAGAACTCGGAGAGGCAATCCCTTCCTCCTGAATACGGACAAGAATCTCCCTATTTAAGTCTCGAATTTCTTCCTCACTCATGCCTTCTTGAACCATTCGAAAGCAGGTAATACTCATGGAGACTGGTGCCATTAATTCCAGCTGAGCATATGAATTAACCAATCGGCCCAAGTATTCAGCCTGCCTATTATTCTGAGCAATCATTTGGGCATATTTTTTCCAGCCATGCTCTTTCAAAGACATCCATATCTTGAGCGCCTTAAAACCTCGGGAAAGCTCAAAACCATAATGACTGATCGGATCGGGACCACCTGAAAGCCCCCGCTTCTCCTGTAGTAGGTAATTTGGCGTGAAAGCAAACGCATCTCTATGCTTCTTGGCATCCCGAATTAAAGTACATCCCACTTCATAAGGAACATAAAGCCACTTATGCAAATCGAAAGCTACCGAATCTGCCTCCTCCAAAGCCACAAGTCGACTTGCATAAATCGGGTCTAACCTGGCCAAAGCACCGTAAGCTCCATCCACATGAAACCACAACTTGTACTTCTTGGCTATTTCCAGCAACTCATCCAAGGGATCAATCGCTCCGGTGTTGACAGTCCCAGCAGTACCTACAATGGCAAAAGGGCTCAGTCCTGCAACCAAATCGGCTTGAATCTGTTCTTCCAGAAGACCCACCTTCATTTCAAAATTGGGGTTCACAGGAATCATACGAACCGAATCAGTTCCCAAACCTAGAATCTCAGCTGCTTTTTGAATACAGGAATGAGTTTCGGTGGAGCAGTACAAAACGAGGTTTTCTCCATTCCCAACAAGACCTTTTTCACGGATATTTCCCTCACCATTAGAATTGCGAGCTACAGCCAAGGCGGTGATATTGGCCATCGAGCCTCCACTTACCAAGATCCCGGACGCATCGGAAGGAAAACCCATCAGTTCCTTGCACCAATTGACAACCTGCCGGTCCACATACATGGCTGAGTGTTCTCCGATAGTCGTATTGGGATTCATCCCGGAAGCCAAGAGGTCGGCAAAGGTACCTAGAGGTGTACCGGTTCCCTGAATCCAGGCAAAAAATCGGGGATGTACGTTCCCTTTGTTGTAGGGGAAAATATTCTGCTTAAAATCCTCATAGACCTTTTTTGGGTCTTCGCCATTTTCGGGAATAGAGGTCTCGAGCGCTTTCTTGACCTCTTGGGGTATGGGTTTCCAGATCTTTTCATCGCGGATACCTTTCCAATAGTCGATGAGGTCATCGATCATCTGATGGCCCAATTGACGCATAGATTCCCAATCCTGTGGATCTAGGCTTTGATCAGTTTCGTTTTTCATGAAGCAAATGGCTTAAAGGAATATAGAAAGGCTTTCACTTGAATTTCTTTACAATCTTGGAGACCAAGGTTTTGTTTTTTTGAACCCATGGGAGGAGTTTTTGATAGGCAAAAAACTGTGCAGGCTTTAGGACCCAATACTGAGCTTCAGGCAAGGGCAAAACTTCCCCTCCAAAACCTTCCTTAAAACGGACTACTCCTGGGCTTCCACCCATAGAAATATCGTAAAAATCATAGCCCTTTGATATGGCAAGCTGAATCACCTGATCCTGGAGAAAGTGACCCACCAAAAGATCTTTCTTTTCCCGAAGGGTCGCTCCCATGATGTAGTGCAGCTTTTGTCCAGCATCGAAAATGATCAAAGCTCCCTTCAAGGAACCCTCATTTTGACAGCAAGGGATCATGCAGTGGCCAGAATCCACCAAGGATATCAAGGTAGCTCCGAAGTCATCCCAAGATCGCACCGCATAGCCTTGATTTTCAGCATTAAGCTCTATCAGATCGTAAGCTTTTTGGATTTCCTCCGCACTTTCTGCAAACACCAATTCATTTCCCATCCGATTGGATTTATTGACATCCCGTCGAGTATTGGCTTTGTAATTTGACCTCACTTTCTCATAGGCATCTTCTTCTCCGGCAAAAAGCTTCACCGCACGGAAGGCAGACAGACCAATGACATATTTAAAAAGCAGACCTTTTCCAGTCGGTGCAATTGGATAGGCCGGCCGGGAAGTCATAAAATGATCCTGAAAGTCAGAAATCGTGGCAATAGGTGCAGATAGCTGCGCTAGAAAGGCCCCACTATTTTTGGCAAAAGCATAAAACTCACTAACAAAATCAGGAAACAATTCTTCCTTACCCTCATCCAAGACTGGTCCGTAGGGTGCCACCAAAATCTTTAGCGGGCCAGCCTTAGCCAAAACCAGTCCCATTCCTCCTTGAATCTGACCAGAAGGATCTTTAGAAAGGATCAAATGCTCTTCAAAACCAAAGGCGCGATAGCTTTTTAACCAATCACTGAGTTGGAGGTAAATGCCACGTTTGGATTTAGCAAGAAATTGATCCCACTGCTTCCAGTCATCAGTTCTAGTTGTAATTTGAAGTCTATTATCTTTCAATGTCTCCAAGTTTGATAGCTAATTTGGTGGAAAGGGATGGAAGGGGCAAATAAACAGATTTGGATAGCTGACTTAAAGTTGATCAAAAAGAATGCTTGCACGAAAGAAAAGAAAATTTTAATCGGAAACTTCATAAATTACAAAGCTCTTTACCCGGCATAAATGAGATTCTTGGTAAAATATATCTTTTTGATTATTCAAATTTTTCCAACTCTTTGGGTCAATACCGTTTTCGTTTTCTCTCAGGATTCTTACCAACTAGATTCTTTAATTTCCTTAGTTGACAACACACACGCCGACTCCACGAAAGTATATCTTCAAGTATCCATAGCCAGAGAATATCTGAAAAAAGATATAATTGAATCCATCTATCATGGGGAAGAAGCAATGGCCTTGGCCGAGAAGTCAAAAAACCAAAAACTCATCAGTTACGCGCTATTTAATTTGGGCGCCACGCTTTACCAACAAGGTATGATGGAGCTTTCTATTCCGTACTTTCTTAGGTATTTGGAAGTAAATATGGCCTTAGACAATCAAAAAGCTATTGGCTATGCACTGACAAATATCGGGGCTATTTATCTTCAAATAGGTGATTTAGAGCAATCCGAAAGCTATTTTAATCAAGGCCTTAGAAGATTTGAAGAAGCATACGTTGAGAACAATAAATCCGGAAAAGAAATCATCAGCCTTTACAATAATCTAGGAATCATTGCCAAACGCAAAAAAGAAACAGATAAGGCCATCAGCTTGTATGAAAAAGGAATACTGCTAGCAAGAGAGTCCCCAAATGCATCGACTGAACTTGGAAACTTATTGAATAACCTCGGGACTATTCACTTGGAAATGGAGAGCTTGAAGACCTCCGAGCCCTACCTTTTCGAATCTTTTGAATTGAGAAAAAGTAAAAATGACCAGCTTGGATTAATCAAGTCTCACTTGACCCTTGGGAACTATCATGAAATACAAAACCAGAATGAACTTGCATTAGCAGCTTACTATAAAGCGCTGCATTTATCAAAAAAACTTGGAACTCTTAGCTCAAAAGCAGAAGCACAGAAATTACTTTTCAAATTATACCAAAAACAATCCCAATATGATTCTGCATTAAAGTACCATATTTCCTACAGTGAAGTGAAAGAAGATCTGAATGAAGAAGATGCACTAGAAGAGCTAAAGCTTTTTGAAATAAACTCCCAGTTTCAGGAAAGGGAAAAAATGCTATTAGAAGAAGCCAAGCGTAAAGAACAGGAGTATCAATTTATCGGATTGATTTTATTTTTAGCTAGCGTCATCTTCGGGCTTTTATATTTTTTATCGAGAAGTAGAAGTCGGCGTCTTAGCTTGGAGAGGGAAAACCTTCTTCTTCAATCCAGAAATTTAAGCTTGGAGAAGTCTAAAATGGAAAAGGAAATAGAATATAAAAATAAAGAACTGGCAACTGGTGTGATTTATCAACTACAAAAAGCTGAATTAATCAGTGAAGCAATTGAAAAACTCAAGTCCATAAAACCTGATGAAAAACTACCAAGTAGCATATTAAATTCAGCACTTTCGGACTTAAAGAAGACTCAAAACCAATCAGCTTGGAATGAATTTGAGTTACGGTTCCAGCAAGTACACGAAGATTTTTACAGAAGACTTCAAAATCTTCTTCCTAGCCTCACAATCAATGAACGACGACTTTGTGCTTTTCTAAAACTAAATCTAAGTACTAAGGAAATTTCAAGTATCACAGGTCAATCGTGTAAGAGTATTGAGATTGCTCGAACGAGAATGCGAAAAAAGCTAAAACTCACCAATACAGACAGGAGTCTAATTGAATTTATTGCCTCTATTTAAAAATCAACAGGTAATTTTTTTGATGTAGTGTTAATGTAGTAGTGAAACAGATTGTTGAAGCTATTTTTTTATGCAATTTTCGCGACGTTTCTATCTAGGATACGATGGAAAAAGGAAGTTAATTCAACAAGCAAAGTGAAAGTTATATTGAAATCATCTTTTAACATTTAAACAATCCAAACCATGAAGAAATCTGCCTTTTTGATCCTGTTACTACTCTTAGCAAGCATTCAGGTATTTGCTCAATTTTCGATCCGTCCACAAGTCGGAGTCCAATTCACCAACCTTTCTTATGAATCAATTCAGGGAGAGCTCAATGGTAAAGCTGGGCTCGCTGTTGGCATAGATGCTCAAATCGGAGGGACCTTTTATGTACAGCCAGGGCTGATGATCAATCCCGAAAAACTTGAAATTGACAACGTAGGTGATATTAATGTTACCAAATTGAATGTGCCGTTCATGTTGGGATATCGATTTTTCGAGCCAGATGGAGGAAGAAGCTTTGGAATGCGAGTATTTGCAGGGCCTAATTTCGGCTTTAATATCAATAATTCCATTTCTGATGCCATTACCGACATTACCGCTGATGACCTCAAAGACTTCCAACTATCGGCAATTGCCGGAATTGGATTCGATATCAGTTTAATTTTCGTTGATCTAGGCTACAAAATTGGTCTATCAGAGACTATTTCCCCCCGGGTAGGAGAAGGTGCATCATTAAACGCATTTATGTTGAACGCAGGGCTACGATTAGGTTTTTAAGACCAGCCCAAGTTTTCAAATAAATGATCCCAATCCATGATTAACTGTAAAAAATAACCACACGGCCTAGTTTCGAGAGATGCTTACAGAAGAATTTAAACTCTGTAATCATCTCTTTTTTTAGGCTTATGAATCACCATCAGGATAAGAAAGAAATTTTGCGTTTGCTTGTCATACTTAAACTTTTTGCCGTGTTCAACTTATAAGTGCAACACCTAATTTTTGTTTGAGTTTTTGGATTGGACTAAGGTAATTAAACTTTCTAACGGGTCTGTTATTGATTT
>LJXT01000056.1 GCA_001314815.1 Algoriphagus marincola HL-49 | reverse complement strand
CCTAGCCAATCCATCCGGTCTTTTGCAGGGAGCTATTTTGATGCTGCAGCATATCGGTCAGTCTGAGATAGCAGAAAAGGTGCAAAATGCCTGGTTGAAGACCATGGAAGACGGGATTCATACTTATGATATCTTCAAGGAGGGTGTCAGTACTCAAAAGGTGGGTACCAAGGAGTTTGCCGAGGCGGTCATTGCCAACCTAGGCCAAGAGCCCAAAACGCTGAAGAAAGTCGAATTGAAGAATAGCGGTTTGATCAACATTCCTCGTCACGTCAGAGCCCCACGAGCCAAAAAGGAATTGGTTGGGGTGGATGTTTTTGTGCATTGGGAAGGTACCGACCCGAAAAAGATCGCTGAGGAGCTGCAGAAAATGAACAATGATAATTTGAAGCTATCCATGATCACCAACCGGGGCGTGAAGGTATGGCCTCAGGGATTTGAGGAAACTTTCTGTACCGACCACTGGCGATGCCGATACAGTGCCGTAGAAGGTGCTACTCCTAGCAAAAAGGATATTTTGGAGGTACTTGCCAAAGCTGAAGAGGTAGGAGTAGATACCATCAAAACAGAAAACCTCTACCTATTTGATGGAGTCAGAGGCTATTCATTGGGACAAGGACAATAAACCTACTGTAGATAATTAGTATAAGAGCCCTTCCATCATGAAAGGGCTCTTTTTGGTTTTTTAGAATTTTCAAGGATTGGAAATCACTCAGAGGGATTTGCGAGACGCGCAGTGCAGTGTATTTTTCGAGTGGGATTCGGACTTTTGGACACAGTTTTCAACCTTTACACCCTCCAACCTAATCACCACTTACCATTCACTTCCTTCTTGTGTAAGACTAAGATCTAGAAAGTGGGAAATACTAAAAATATCGAATGATGAATGCTGAATCTCGAATAATGAAGTATTCACGACTACTCACCACTTACTATTTACCACTTACTTCCCCACTCCCTACTTCAAACTACCAATCATATCCTCAGGCTTCACCCACTCGTCAAATTGCTCGGAAGTCAATAGACCCAAAGCAATGGCAGCTTCCCGAAGGCTCGTGCCTTCTTTGTGGGCTTTTTTAGCAATGGCCGCTGCATTTTCATAGCCGATATGCGGATTCAAAGCGGTTACAAGCATCAAGGAATTTTCCAAGTGACGCTGAATCATTGGGGTGTTTGGCTCGATGCCAATGGCACAGTTATCATTGAAGGAAACGCAGGCATCTCCGATCAATCGTGCTGACTGAAGGAAATTAGCTGCGATCATTGGCTTAAACACATTGAGTTCGAAATGACCATTGGATCCACCGATGGAAATGGCAACGTCATTTCCCATCACTTGTGCGGCTACCATAGTCAGCGCTTCTACCTGCGTTGGATTGACTTTTCCTGGCATGATAGAAGATCCAGGCTCATTTTCCGGAATCAAAATTTCACCGATTCCTGATCTAGGACCGGAGGAAAGCATACGAATGTCATTGGCAATTTTCATCAGGGATACTGCCAATTGCTTAAGCGCTCCATGTGCTTCGACCATGCCATCATGGGCTGCCAAAGCCTCAAATTTGTTTGGGGCCGTTACAAATGGCTGACCGGAGAATTCAGCGATTTTCTTCGCAACTAGTTCTGCATAGCCTTTTGGCGTATTCAGCCCTGTTCCTACCGCTGTACCTCCCAATGCCAATTCTGATAGATGGCTCAGGGTATTTTTCAAAGCTCGCAATCCATGATCCAATTGGGCTACATAGCCACTGAACTCCTGTCCCAAAGTAAGCGGGGTAGCATCCATGAAGTGGGTACGACCGATTTTCACCACATCCTTAAATGCTTTCGCTTTTGCATCGAGGGTATCGCGAAGCTTTTGTACCCCAGGAATGGTGGTTTCCACGACCATCTTGTAAGCAGCGATGTGCATGGCCGTTGGATAGGTATCATTGGATGACTGAGACTTGTTTACATCATCGTTTGGATGGATTTTTTTCTTTTCATCCTCCAGCGAACCTCCGAGTAGTACATGTGCACGGTAGGCGATCACCTCATTTGAGTTCATGTTGGATTGGGTGCCCGATCCGGTTTGCCAAACGACTAGCGGGAATTGATCGTCAAGTTTTCCTTCCAAAATTTCATCACATACCTGAGAAATAGCATCGGCTCGATCCTGCGCCAGTACCCCTAGTTCGGCATTGGTTTGGGCTGCAGCCTTTTTTAGGATGGCAAAAGCACGGATAATTTCAATCGGCATGCGGTTTTTCTCTCCGCCGATTTTGAAGTTATTGATGGACCGTTGGGTCTGCGCTCCCCAGTACTTATCTGCAGGAACCTCTACCGGGCCCATGGTATCTTTCTCGATTCGGATGCTCATGATCTATGGTTTATTGTGTTGTAAATTTTACGCTGCTAAATTAATCGCTAATGGGCTTTTTCCCTACCACTTGCGGATTTAATCCTTGATTTGCAGGTTGATTAATTCGTGAAAATCTTCACGCGAGTTTCTTACCTGCCTGTGAAAAAAAAATAAAGCCAAAGCATAATTCAAGCCTGCCAATGTCAGGCAAATGCTTCCGTTTACAATATCCTGCTGCAGCCCAAAGTAGTATGCCGAAAATCCAAGCAGAATAAAGCTCCAAAACAGGACAAAAAAGAGGGCTCCGGGGAATAGCTTGTAGCGAAGAAAGAGGATGGATCCACGAGGAGTGTCTTCGACCTCTCCAAGAATCAGCGGGAGGAAGGTATTGCTTCGTTGAATCACCTTGGAGATGCGGAAAGTATTTTTTCCCACTATCCCGTTGAAAGCAATGTGCTTGGGTCTTAGGTAAATGCTTTTATCCAGAAAATTAACCTCCAGGGTC
Organism: Algoriphagus marincola HL-49; assembly: GCA_001314815.1. GTDB lineage: Bacteria > Bacteroidota > Bacteroidia > Cytophagales > Cyclobacteriaceae > Algoriphagus > Algoriphagus marincola_A. The sequence continues at coordinate 21,295 of LJXT01000056.1, read as the reverse complement.
TTTTTCGAAATATGCTCCATCACCTCTTCCTTGGAGTAGGAACTGACAAGCGTTTCGCTGAAAAAGGGAATGAGGGTCATACTTTCTTAACTATCAGATAGAACTTAGGTTATAAAATTAAGGGTTCTCTTCAAAATTTCGTCAAAATGGAAAGTGGAAATGAAATACGGGAAGTCATGCGCTTTCCCTTTCAAGGCTCTCGGGAAGCGGTTCAAGCTAAACTTTGGCGGATCGGAGGGGAATCCGGCTGGTATTTTTTGACTGGGCTTTGGAAGTTTCGTGGGCTGATCGATGGGATGTTTGGAGGAGTGGGTTTTCGCCAAGGCAGGCCTCACCCAAAAAGGCTGAAGGTTGGCGATTCCTTGGACTTTTGGCGGGTACGGGAAGTCGATGAGAAAAGTGGAAGATTGCTGCTAGAGGCAGAAATGAAATTGCCGGGAAAAGTCTTGCTCGAATGGAGTCTAGATGCCGATCAACTGCGGCAAACGATTACTTTTCTACCAAAAAATAAATGGGGAAAGGCTTATTGGCACCTCGTTCTTCCCATCCATAAATTGATTTTTTGGGGAATGGGAAGAGCGATTGCCAAGGGTTAACGAATTCAGTGCTTTACTGCAATACAGGAAATTTCTACGTTGACATTTTTTGGCAGTTTGCTGACTTCTACCGTTTCCCGTGCAGGTGGATTGGTTTTGAAGTATTGTCCGTATGCATCATTGATGGTAGCGAAATCATCCATGGATTTGATGAAAATGCTGCATTTCACCACGTCAGAAAAGCCAAAACCAGCAGCCCGAAGCACGGCCTCTAGGTTTTTCATGACGGCGTGAGTTTCCTCAGTAATATTTTCATTGATCAGTTCGCCGCTTTCAGCATCCAAGGGAATTTGGCCAGAGACGTAAAGTGTATTCCCTGCCAAAACTGCCTGTGAATAAGGACCAATGGGAGCGGGTGCCTCGGCCGTGAAAATGATTCGATTTGCCATAAGGATTTTAGATTTATCTATTTTTGAAATGTGATTTGAAATTACGAAATACGAAGTACAAGCAGCAGAGTGGAATTGACAGTCTTTGCCGAACTTTGCCAACATCCAACTTTAGAGCACCCCGATCTTCGAAAGATGATGAGTATATCTGAAAATATCGAATGAAGGAATAAAGTTTTCTTCAAGCTTACCATACTTAGATTCAATTTTCGCCCAAAATAAGCGGTTCTAGTTTCAGCGAAATTACCGCCCAACGTAATTGATTTTACGTATATTTGCTAAATATATAATTATTACATGTTTCGATATTTTGTATTTGCTTGTGGGTTTTTATTGATGCTCTCATGTAAAGAAAAACCTGCCTCTTCAAGCATTGATTATGAATTCGTAAAAGTAGATTCCCTTGTCCTCGATATCTTGGAGACTGTCCAGGTGATGGATTATCATCATGAGAAGGGACTCTATTTATTGGTGAAGCAAGCAAGTCTGGAAGGGCATTATTTTGTGGTGAATGATTCTGGTGATATTGTGGCAGAGAATAAACTTTCCGAAGGTCCCGATGCTTTTGGGATGGTTTTATTAAGAGCAGGTTTTATTGGGGATGAGATTTTATTTTTATCTGACAAAAAGGCCTTTTTATATGATTTGAACCTGAAGCCTCTGAGAAGTTACCCATACGAGCAAAACCCAAGAGTAAGAATGATCCATTCAGCACTCGATAACCTTAGCACCTTTCGTTTTTCAGATGAAGAGAATTGGGCAATTGCCAATCTTAATGATGGCTATTTGACTCAATACCCGACGGATTATTTTGATACATTAAATCTTGTCCACCTTATAAATGTAAACTCAGGTCAAGTACTTATTGGAGGAAAACTAGAAGAAGGCGATGAGTTTCGCTTGGGGGAATTTTATCCTTTTATGGACAAACCAGTTTATTTTTCTGATGAAAAATCTAAGTTGATTTCAACCATCTTATATGGTGGCTCTACGCTGTATCAGATAGATCCTCAACAGGGATTTCAGGTAGCCAACTCGATTGAGTTGCCTAGGCTGGAACCGGATGTACTTAGCTCGGTGCCTATGGCAGAAGCCAATTTAGCCAGGGTCAAAGAATTTAGAGGTGATAATGTGAAATTTGCAGGGGCTTTTGACGAAATGATGGGATATGGAAACGAAGTATTGGTGGGTTATCGAACAGGGGACGATTTGAAAATTGTTGCCCAAAATGAGAATAAGTCAGAAGTAGAGGAATTGTTACCTGCTAAAAAAAGGTACTACTATTTTATCAAGAATGGCAAACTCATGGGAAATGAAATTCCATGGTTGCTACCAGGAAGCCTAAAAATAAATGTAGGTGAAGGAAAGTATTTACAATACGCAGATCAGGCTGAGCTCCATGAGACTGAAAAAGAGTATCAGTGCTATTATATCTATGAATTAAGGCAGAAAGATTGACGGTATAATGAATTAGAGTTTTATCATGCCAATCGCAAATGATGAATGTCGAATGAAGAAGGACTAATGATTTACGAAATACAAAGTACGAAGAACGAGCGGCAAAGTAGAATTTGAACTGGAAATCGACTGTCTTTGACTTACTTGATCACTTTTCAACTTTCCCACCTTCCAATCCTATCTACGAAGTACGATTTACGAGCAGCAGAGTAGATTTTGAAGTGGAACTTAGAGTCTTTGCCCCAACCTTGTAACCTTGCACCCAGAACCTTCGAACCTTCTCTCACCAACTCCCACCGGCACCACCGCCGCCAAAGCTTCCTCCTCCAAATCCGCCAAAGCCTCCGCCTCCACCACTACCGAAGCCGCCAAATCCTCCTCCTCCTTTAGAGAAGTCGCCAAATTTTCCACCTCCGCTACCTTTTAGCAGATTGGCCAGCATGATGGTAGTCCAGAGGTCTACGCCTCCGCCTCGTCCGCCCATGTGATTGTCATTATCGCGACGGTTTCGGATCAATGGGATGATTACAAAAATGATGATAAAGAAAAGCAGGACGAATATTCCTCCTCCTTCATTGCCGTCTTCCATGACCTGCTCAGCTTCGTATTCTCCGGAAGCCAATTTGAAGATCATATCCGTGGCCTGATCCAGCCCGGCGTAGTAGTTCTCCATCTTGAAGTTGGGGATAATCAAGTTGCTGACTATCCGCTTTGCCAAGGCATCAGGAACTGCCCCTTCAAGCCCATATCCGGTAGCGATAAAGACTTTTCGGTCATCCATCGCTGCCAAAATCAAAAGTCCGTTATCATTTTCAGCTCCTCCGATACCCCATTGATCACCTAGCTGAAAGGCATAATCGGAGATATCATATGAACCCACGGACCGGATCATGACAATGGCTATCTGAGAAGAGGTGCTGTCATTGTAAGCGACCAGTTTACGTTCTAACTGCGCTACCTCAGCGCTACTGAGCGTTTGTGTAAAATCATTGACCAAACGAGGAGGATTGGGAGCAGGAGGGAAATCCTGCCCGATCAAAAAGCCTGGAATGAGAAGAAATAAAATAAATATGGGGAGGCTCTTAGGAGCCAAAAGAAATTTCATCCGGTAGTTCGTTTTCGTCATCATCCCCTTGATGGGGGAAGTGTGCAGCCAGTTCTTTTCCGGCCATCAAAATGCCGTCGATAAGTCCTTGGGTAAATTTTTGCTCTCGAAAGAGTCCAGCCATGTGGTCTTTGATCTTTTCCCAAAAGTCATCAGGGACAACCGCATTGATTCCACCATCACCAAGAATGGCAAATTTATGATCCAGTACAGCCAAGTAGAAAAGCACTCCATTCCGCTCTTTGGTTTGGTGCATTTTCAATGTTTCAAATACTTCCGCCGCCCGATCTAGAACATCTATTCGGCAATGGTTTTCAATATGGACCTGTATTTCACCGGAGGTATTGTTTTCTGCCTCTTGGATGGCCGCGATGATAGTTTTGCGATCTTCTGCTGAAAAGAGTTTTTCTGGCATTCCTAAATCTTAAAATTGGACGCTGGGTGCATTTTCAGCTCCTTCGGAAGCCTGGAAAGTCCCTTTAGTCTCAAATCCGTACCAGCCCGCAAAGATATTGTTGGGGAAAACCCGCAAGTTTTGATTGTAGGCCACCACCTCTTGGTTGAAGTTTCTTCGGGCTACGGCGATCCGGTTTTCAGTACCTTCCAATTGCGCCTGTAGTTCTAGGAAGTTTTGATTGGCTTTCAGATCCGGATAGCGCTCTACAGTTACCAAAAGTCGGCTTAGTGCTCCGGATAGTTGATCTTGAGCCTGCTGAAATTGCTGAAGGTTTTCAGGGCTTAGATTATTTGCATCCACATTGATGGAGGTTGCTTTGGCTCGTGCTTCAATGACACCCGTCAGGGTCTCTTGCTCAAAGTCTGCATATCCTTTGACTGTATTGACCAAGTTTGGAATCAGGTCAGCACGTCGCTGGTATTGGGTTTCTACTTCAGCCCATTGTCCGTTGACTTGTTCTTCGGTAGTCACGAAACTGTTATACGTTCCGACAGCTTTGGTATAGATAAAAATTCCCAAAACACCCAGAATTGCAATCGGGATTAATAGTTTTTTCATAGTATCATTAAGTTTTGAAATTGCTAGGTTTTATTTCCAAAAGTAACCAAAATTTTCACCTTGGAAAATCACTTAAATTTGTTTTCTAAGCTCAATGCGATACGTGAAATCTTCATATTTGGTTAGCGTATCATCGAAATATCTTCTCACTTCGAATTCAATCACCTTTCCCTCTTCCTCACGAAGCAGCTTGACTACTTCTGAAAGCTCCCAGATGAGCACGGGAATTTTATTGATACTCAGTACTTCGTCAAAAGGAAGGATACCCGATTCTTCTGCCGGGGACCCTTTTCTCACAGAGCCTATATAAAAGCGTTTTTTGTCACTAGGAACTTTCTTCACGGTCAGCCCGCTCATATCGTATTCATAGGGAACGTAATAGGTGTCTCCTTTTTTGAAAAAGGCCCTACCCCGTGTATAATCCAGAATGATTCGCATTCTACCCAGAACTTCTGATCCCAAACTCCCCAACCTGCCGGATTCTTGAATGATGTAGCTGAAGGCCGTTTCTTCAGGATAGGAAGTCATGACATCACGCTGAGTGAGATGATTGATCTTTACCCAATCTACTCGGGCGATATTTCCATAGAGTGTACCTCCCAGGCTTTGTCCCAGTTCCGTTTCGAGATTGAGTTCTGGAATCTTGATTTTCTCGGATGTTTCTTGATTGAGTAAAAGGCCATGATTGGCACCGGTATCGATGAGCAGTTTGGCCTCAAGTATCTCTCCGTTTCGTTGTTTGACCTTGGCATTGATGTAGGGTTTACTGGATTGGAGGCTTAGTTCTTTTTTGGTGTAAAAAGGTGGGCGCCATTTTAAAGCTCCTTCCCGAAAAAATTCAATCCGCTCATCGTCGTAGTTTATTTTGACAGGATTAAATTTGAAAAATTCATAGCCAATGATCCCATAAATTGGTACCCCCACCACAGACTCCAATTCCAAAAAATCCTCTTCCAATACCAATAGACTTTGTGCTATTCCTTCGATGGGCCCCAAATCCAAATAATTGACAGGAGAGACCTGGGCCATGATTTGCTCGGATCCATCCGCACCCATCAGATTCAGTCGCCGCGTGTACTTCAGTCCCATCGCATCTCCAAGGTCCTTGCTGAACAAAATATTGGACCGTACCCCTGTGTCAATGAGGAAATTCACGGGATAGGCACCATTGATGGAGACGGGTACGATGATCAGGCTATTGGAAACGTAAAAAGGCAAAATCACCCGTCTTTTGTCCTCTTTCATGAAAAAGCCAGGAATCTGCGACTGCGCTTCCCAGGCAATGGAATAAATCAAAATGAACAGAAAGAGAAATCTTTTCATTTATCTTGGATCGGGTGGTTTTTTAAGTTAGTACTTTAATTTCAATCGGTTTCAACCTAGTAACGAATAATCCCCCGTGCTTTGTTCGGCTTTTCAATCCTTAATTAGACTGAACCCAAATTAAGTCAAAGCGCAAGTAGAGATTTGTCAAAAAAAACCTAAACCCGCATCTTTAATTTTTAGATCCTACCAAAAGATGGCAGATACAGCGCTGATAGAAAAAGCTAAGAAGATATTTGAAAATTTCTTGAGTAAGCAGGGAAGCAGAAAGACTCCTGAGCGGTTTTCTGTAATTGATGAGTTATACCTCCTTCCCGAGGATGAGCATATCGATGTGGAGGGGCTTTTCCTGAAAATGCGTAATAAGGGCTATACCATTAGCCGGGCCACTATTTACAATACCTTGGATCTTCTCGTCGAAAGCGGCTTAGCTGTTAAGCATCAGTTCAAAGATAAGGTGGCTCTTTACGAACAGGCTCTTACCTACAAGCATCATGATCATCATGTCTGCAATCAATGTCGTAAAATCCGGGAGTTTTCTGACCCCAAGATCAACGAAATTAAGGAGATCATCGGCAAGGAATTTCAATCGGGAATCACTTCGCACTCTTTGGTGCTTTATGGCGATTGTCAGATTGAAAATTGCGAAAATCTCAACGCCATCGAGCTTTAGGCAAAGATTTTTTTATAGATCGGTTTTCGATACATAAACTGTCCCCAAAGTGCCGGATAGAGTAGCCAAGTCATAATCTTAAACGGAGCTTCGTATTCGATCTCATCCCGAATGATGCTTTGATCCCCTTTTTTGATGATTCGGTGTTTATGGGTCCATTTTTTTAGGAAAAAAGGTAATTCTGTACCCTCATCCACGAAAAAGAATTCCTTTTCATTCGTTTGATCGGCTGTAATCAAACTGGTCCACTTCTGCTTGAAGAGTAAAAAATTCAGTTCTAATGAAACCACATCTCCTTTCTGGGAACCGTCAAATTTGATCAATTTGACTGGTGGAAATGGTGGACTCAGACGCGTGAATAGCTTTTCGTCAAAACCTTCTTTGACCTTGAGGTAGTCTTGTCTGACGGCAGTTTCGATAGTAAGATTCATAGACTGACAGCAAATAGGAGAAATAAAATCAGCCAAATTCCGTCCATAAATTGCCAATAAACGGTGAATAGGCGAAGTCGCATTTTTTCGAAAGGGTTGGTGAAAAGAATGAGACGCTTCACCTCATCATTTTTCCGGTTTCGGAGCTGAGCCCAAAGAATCACTGCAAAAATCATGGCTCCCAAAAGGTGAAAAACGTGAATTCCCGAAAGCACATACAAGAAGCTACCACTGGGAATCCCTTGAAAATCTATTCCCATGCTTTGTAATTCCTTCCAACCGGTGATTTGCAGGCTGGTGAAAAGCAGTCCCAGAAGCAAGGTAACTCCCAAGGCTCGGATTACTTTTTCGGCATTCTCTTCCTGAAAATATATTCGAATTCTTGTGGCTGTGTAGCCGCTACTTACTAGCAAAAAGGTTGAAATCAGAAATGAGACAGGAATTTTTTTATTCATTCCTCCCAATTGATCCAATCCGGAAAAAAGAAAGGCCACAGTCAAGAAGAGGAAAATCAAGCCACTACCAAACATGCCCAGATACAAGAGTGTCTCGTAGGGATGCATGTCTTCAATGCGCTGGAACCAGGTTTTATTGTCAGAAGTAACACTCATCGACTGCAAAACAATTTAAACGGGCTTAGGTTCATGAAATATCGTTTTTGAGAGCCGAAAAAAATGAAAACGGCTAACTTGTGTCCACAAACCAATTTACCCTTACACCTTGGATAGAGACTCCTTCCTTTCGATTTATCACGGAGATCCATTTTTGAGACAGTTTAGTGAAAAACTGGCCCATGCTGAGCAAGCCAATTTTCAACTTAGAGGCTTGTCTGGAAGCCTGGACATGGTGGTCTTTACCACCATCTTTCAGCGATTGGGTGGCTTTCACCTGATCATCGCCCAAGACAAGGAGGAGGCCGCCTACCTGAATACAGATCTTCAGAATCTTTTGGGAAAGGAAGATTTTCCCATTTTCCCTTCAAGCTTCAAAAAACCCTATCAGTACGAGGAGGTAGATAACGCAAATGTCCTTTTGCGATCAGAGATTTTGAGTCGCGTTTTGGAAGGGCAGGAAAAGGATGAAATCATCATTACTTATCCAGAGGCCCTTTATGAAAAAGTGATTAACAAGCGCTCGCTCAAAGAGAACACATTTCAGGCAAAAGTAGGAGAGCAAGTGGATATGGAATTTGTGGCAGAATTGCTCCATAGCTACGATTTTGAGAGGACTGACTTTGTGTATGAGCCTGGGCAATTTGCTATTCGTGGAGGGATTTTGGACGTCTTTTCCTTCTCTAATGAGCATCCCTATCGCTTGGAGCTTTTTGGGAAGGAAATCGAAAGCATTCGAACCTTTGATCCTGAATCTCAACTCTCGATCGCCTCAGTGGATCAATTATCCCTGATTCCCAATACGCAGACTAAATTACTTCAAGAAGTACGACAGTCATTTTTGGGCTTCTTACCTGAGAAGGCAAACCTTTGGATCAAAGATTACCAACTGACCGCGGATGTGATGACAGAGTGTTTTCATCGGGCAGAAGTGGCTTTTGATCAGATTTTGGCCAAAACCAATCAGACGAAGACCGTACTCAAGCCAGAGGATCTTTTTGAAAAGGGAGAGGATTTTATCAAGCAGGTCAAAGGCTTTAAAGTGATTGAGTTTGGGAAGCAATTCTATCTGAAAAACTCTGAGAAACTGGCCTGGGATTCCAAGCCGCAGCCTTCATTTAATAAGAATTTTGACCTTTTGGTAGAGACGCTGGCGGAAAATGAAAAGCAGGGCTTGACCAATCTTATCACCGGAGAAAACTCCAAGCAAATCGACCGACTCATGGGGATTTTTGCTGAGTTGGACCCTACTCTTCAGGTACAAACCTTGATTTTGGGCCTTCGGGAAGGGTTTGAAGACCGTCAAAACAAACTGATTTGCTACACCGATCATCAGCTTTTTGAGCGATTTCACCGATACCGCTCACGCAAAAAAGCCAGTAAATCGAAGGCACTTACATTAAAAGAATTGAAAGCGCTTCACCCCGGGGATTATGTGGTCCATGTGGATTATGGGGTAGGGCGATTTGCAGGCTTGGAAAAAGTAGAAGTAGGTGGCAAAATGCAGGAGGCAGTTCGACTGGTTTTCCGGGACGATGACTTGCTCTATGTGAATATTCATTCACTGCATAAGATTTCGAAATATTCAGGTCAGGAGGGTCAAGTACCTTCCATGTCCAAGCTCGGTTCGCCAGAGTGGGAAAACAAGAAGAAACGAGCCAAAAAGCAGGTGAAGGATATTGCCAAGGACTTAATTGCCCTGTATGCAAAAAGACGATCAGCGCCTGGTTTTGCGTTTTCGAGAGATGCTGTGATGCAGGTGGAGTTGGAGAGTAGCTTTATCTACGAAGATACCCCAGATCAGGCTTTGGCTACCGCGGATGTCAAGACTGACATGGAAAAAAGCTATCCCATGGATCGCCTAGTCTGCGGGGACGTGGGATTTGGTAAAACGGAAGTAGCCATTCGGGCTGCTTTCAAGGCAGTGAATGATGGGAAGCAGGTTGCTGTGCTGGTGCCTACCACGATTTTGGCCATGCAGCATTTTCATACCTTTAAAGAGCGGCTTTCAGGCTTTCCGGTGACGGTCGATTATATCAATAGATTCCGAACGGCCAAGGAGACCAAAGTAATTATGGAAGAAGTCAAGTCCGGCAAAATTGATATTCTCATCGGTACTCATAAAATCGTCAATAAGAGTTTGGTCTTCAAAGATTTGGGACTGCTGATTATTGATGAGGAGCAGAAGTTTGGGGTACGTGTAAAAGATCAGCTCAAAAATTTGAGAGTCAATGTAGACGTACTGACTCTAACGGCTACTCCGATTCCAAGGACCTTGCATTTTTCTCTGATGGGAGCGAGGGATTTATCGGTGATTTCTACGCCCCCACCAAATAGGCAGCCGGTGACGACGGAGGTTCATTCATTTCAGGAAGAGATCATCCGAGATGCAGTGGCTTATGAGTTGCGAAGAGGAGGTCAGGTATTTTTTGTGCATAATCGGGTTGGGGAGATCGACTCCATTGCCAATTTGATCAAAAAGCTGGTTCCTGATGCGAGAGTGGTGGGAGCTCATGGTCAGATGGATGGTAAAAAGCTGGAGAAAATCATGGTTGATTTTATCGATCATGAGTACGATGTGCTGATCTCCACCAATATTATTGAGTCCGGTCTGGATATCCCAAATGCTAATACCATCATCATTAATCGGGCGCACATGTTTGGACTGAGTGACCTGCATCAAATGCGCGGAAGGGTAGGAAGAAGCAATAAAAAGGCCTTTTGCTACTTGCTGACAACACCCATGTCAGGTTTGACTCCAGAATCCAGAAAGCGGCTTCAGACATTGGAAGAGTTTTCAGATTTAGGGGATGGCTTTAAGGTCGCGATGCGTGACTTGGATATTCGCGGGGCCGGAAACCTTCTGGGTGCCGAGCAAAGTGGATTTATCACAGATTTGGGCTTTGAGATGTATCATAAAATCCTGGATGAGGCTGTGCAGGAGTTGAAGGAAAATGAGTTTGCTGCCCTATTCGAGGTGGATTTGAAAGAAAAGGTAAAAGTGCTGGTTCAGGACTGTACGGTTGAGACAGATTTGGAGCTCCTCATTCCTGAAGAATATGTAGCCAATATCAGCGAGCGATTGAGTCTTTATTCAAAGCTAGACTCGATCAAAAATGAGGAAGAGCTGGCTCAGTTTGCCCAAATGTTACACGATCGCTTTGGGCCTGTTCCGGATGTGGTGAATGATTTGATGGAAACCGTCCGATTACGATGGAAAGCGGAAAAGCTGGGAATAGAGAAGCTCGTGATGAAAAATGGGCAGATGAAATGTCATTTGCTTCCATCGGATAGAGGGGATTTCTACTCTTCACCTACCTTCTTGAAAATCATGCAATTTGCTCAGTCTAATTCGAAATACTTTAAAATAAAAGAGTATAAGAATCGTTTGATTCTTACCATTTCGGATGTTTCGAGCATTTCAAAGGGTCAAAAGTGGCTAAATGACATGCTAGAAAGCTAATTTTACAAAAATTTAACTGGCATAAATATTGCACTTTCGCACCCAAAATTTGTCGTTTCAGCTCCGATTAGACGCAAAGGACTTAATTCGAAGACTTTGTACGGATTTGAAAGATTGGAAGTCCTTGGAAAGGGGACTATATTAGCATCCTAAATTTGATTTAAATTTCTCTTTATATGCATTTGACTAAAAAACCTTGGGGATTGTGGGCTGCCGCCTTCTTAATTGTAGGAGGATCAGTCTTATCTTCTTGCAACAAAACTCCTGGCTATGGTCGTCGTACGGCAAATAAGCCTGGTAAAAAAAGTGCTACAACAGGCGCTGAGTTTTCATTTGAAGAAAATGATACTACCCAGTTCTTTGTAGCAAAAAATGCTGAGCAAATCCCTGGGCCAAACTTGAAATTCATTCAAGGAGGTCGGGCAGTATTGGGCTCTCAAGAAGAAGATGTCATGGCTTTCCGTGACAACTTGGAGCGAACGGTGACTGTCGCAAACTTTTATTTGGATGAAACAGAAATCACGAACAACGATTACCGTGAGTTTCTTTTCGATATGAAGAGTAAGGTGAGTGCAGACTCAATGCAGAAGTTGGAGCCTCGTGAAGATGTATGGGGTGGAGCTCTTTCATTCAATGACATGTATCAGTCCTACTACTTCCGGTTCCCTGGATTTAATTTTTATCCGGTAGCCGGTGTGTCTTGGACACAGGCAAATGTATACTCAAAGTGGAGAACAGATTACGTCCAAGAACTGATCAGAAAAGAAAGAGAAATCGATTCTACCTTTACCAAATCTCAATTGATCGAGCGAGGAGTAGCTATGGCTGATTTCCGTCTTCCTTCAGAGGCTGAGTGGGAATATGCTGCCAAAGCAATGATCGGAACCCAGTACCTTGATGAGAATCAGGAGTATGGAAGAATCTATCCTTGGGATGGTCGTGGCGTTCGTAATCCTTACAATGTGAAGCGTAAAGGGAAACAAGGTGATTTCCTTGCAAACTTTAAAAGAGGGCGAGGGGATTACGGTGGTATTTCCGGTAATCAAAGAAATGACGGCGAAATCCTTCCTACCAACGTGTATGACATGGCTCCAAATGATTTCGGATTGTACCACATGGCTGGTAATATGAATGAGTGGGTATATGATGTGTACCGTCCATTGACTTACCAAGATGCTGATGATCTTAATCCACTTCGAAAAGATGGGTACGGCGATGAAGAAGAAAACTATGAGGTGACCATGCTTACTGACGAAATGAGAGTCTATAAAGGCGGAAGCTGGAGAGATGTTACTTATTGGTTAGCACCAGGTACTAGAAGATTTATGCATGAAGATTCTGCTACCAATCATATTGGCTTCAGATGTGCAATGATCTCTATCGGAGAAAGAGGCAAATAAAAAAGAATAGATATAAAATCGAAAAGCCCGCTGAAATTCAATTTCAGCGGGCTTTTTGTGTTAATGAATTCAGTGAATTTATTCTACAGCTTTCACATTCACTTCAATATTTCCTCGTGTTGCCTTGGAATAAGGACAAACCTGATGGGCAGCTTCAACTAGCTTTTGAGCCTCCTCAAGTGATGAAGCATGAGGAATTTTAACTTCAATATCCACCGCTAGGCCGAAGCTTCCAGGCCCATAGTTTCCTAGGTGTACTTTGGCTTTGATTTCAGAATCCCGGAGACTTGTGTTTCCAGCTACTGCTCCAAGAGCACCACCAAAGCAAGAAGCATAAGCTGCCGCAAAAAACTGCTCAGGGTTTGTTTTTTCTCCATCTCCACCGATTTCCTTTGGCATGGATATGTCAAAATCTAATTTTCCATCATCGGTTCGGACGTGACCCTTTCTTCCTCCGGTATTGATGGCTACTGCCGTGTAATCAATGTTTAGTTTTTCCATATGTGATTAATCAAGTGATTTTAATTTTGATAACATTTCGGATAATGAACTGTTCAATTTTTCCAATTGAGGATCACTGATCAATTCAATTTCTTCAGAAAAGACTTTCAACAGTTCTTCTACTTTTCCTTGTAAAGTTTTTCCGGGGTAGGTTAGCTCTACTTTTACTTTTCGCTCATCCTCTTCACTTCGGATTCGTCTAAGGTAGTTTTGAGCTTCCAGTTTTTTCAAAAGTGGAGTCAAAGTACCTGAATCCAATTCTAATTTTTTGCCGATTTGATTTACATATTGTCCGTCTTGTTCCCAAAGTACGGCCAAGGTTAGGTATTGGGTGTAGGTAAGCCCAACTTCATCCAGGCTCAATTGGATTTTTTGGATCAACAGTCTTGAATTGCTGTAAAGCAGATAAGCTAAATCAGATATTGAGTTCATTTATTTTCAATTTGACTCAATTTAATTGAAAAAACTTAATTATTCTTTTCTGGGCTCCGATATTTTGGGAGGCTTTCTATGCATTGTGCCCTGTTCGTAGGCATAGGTAAGTCTGATCAGTGTGGGTTCGGAGTACATTCTACCCAAAAACTGAAGCCCCGCGGGAAGATCATTTTTGGTAGAGCCCATGGGAACAGTAAATGCTGGCTGACCGGTATGGGGGGAGATGATTTGACTATTATCTCCGCGGTATTCCTCCTGAAAGCGTTCGATTCTTGCCGCCGGATAATTCCAAGAAGGGTAAACAATAGCGTCCAACTGAAGAGAATCCATGACCGCTTCTATAGCTTCCCGAAAAGCGATTCTTCGTGGGTCTTCATAGGCATTTCCACAATCCTCTTCTTCCATTCCCCATCTTCCGGAATTCCCTGCCATCATTTTTAATCGGTCCATGGCAAACTGTGAATTGGAACCAATACGAATGATGTCTTCCAAAGTCTGAATACTGTCATTTTTCACATATTCAGATAAAAAAGCCTCAAGATCTTCCTCAAAAGTAGCACACCACTGATTCTGCCGTAGCTCAGCAAAGTTAGGAATGACAATGGGGTCAATGACTTCGGCTCCCAGCCTTCCTAGATCTAATATGGCCTTTTCAAATAATCCGGAGATTTCAGAATCCATTTCTCCAGTTAGCTCTCCTAGCACGCCGATTCGAGCATTTTCAAGCCCATTCTTGACCAAAAACTGCTGATAATCTACCTCAGCTTTTCCCTTGGAATACTCAGTCAGTGGATCTTTTGGATCGATCCCTACCATGACTTCCATGACTCGGGTCGCGTCTTCTACCGTGCGGCACATGGGACCGACTACATCATTTCGAAGGTAAAGGGGTACGATGCCAGTTCTTGAAATCAAGCCCAATGTGGTGCGGAAACCTACCAAAGCATTATGTGAGGAAGGACCACGGATGGAGTTTCCGGTATCAGTTCCAAGACCAACTGTTCCAAAATTTGCCGCCACAGCCGCTCCCGTTCCGCCACTTGATCCTGCGGGGACATGGTCCAGATTGTAGGGGTTTCGGGTTGTGCCAAAGGTGGAGCTTTCTGAATGCATAGGTGAGAACGCCCATTCGGCCATATTTGATTTTGCCAAAATGATGGCTCCAGCATCGACCAGTTTCGCAATGATAGGAGCATCTTTATCGGGGATGAAGTCTTTCAAGGCCAGTGAACCCGCGGTGGTCGGAAGCCCTTTCGTATTGATATTGTCCTTGACGATAAGCGGAATCCCGTGGAGTGGACGAAGCTTCCCAGTATTTTTCAGCTCTTGATCCAAGGCCTTTGCCTGAATCAAAGCTTCCCCATTAATCACCGTGATAGAATTGATGCCCTCATCCAAGCTATCTATTCTCTCCAAATAGGCTTTGGTCAATTGCTCAGCAGTATAGTCTCCCGAAAGATAGGCTTCATGAATTTCCGATATGCTCAGCTCTGAGAGTTGGATCGCTTTTTCTTCTCGAGAAGTTTGGCAGCCAAATCCAATTAGAATACCAATTAGGGCGAGAAATAGATTCTTATTCATTCAAATTGATTTAAAAAGCCTCATTAGCTCAGAGAAATACCGTTTTGGTAGGTGTAGTGAAGCTTGGTGTTGGCTTCAAAGTCATCCTCAAAGTTTTGAGCGATGGGATCCCAAGAAAGTGGCCTGTTCAATTCTTTGGCGATATTTCCAATGGTGCAAGATGTACAGGTACTATGTCCAATCTCTACCGGAACAATCGGGTCCTTACGCCGCTGAATGGATTCGATGAAATCAATGTAGTGCTGAGTGTAATTGAAATTTTCATCCTTTTTCTCTAGGCTGATTTCTGAAAGTGAGCTCTCAAAATTTCCTCTTGAAACCTTAATCCAGCCTTTTTCTCCAATGAATTTCACACCCTGTCTTCCTTCGTCAAAAGAGGTGATTTTCATAGGAGTTCCATTTTCAAATCTATAAGTAAGTGGATTTTCACCCATCGGTGGAATCACCTCCACTGGCCCATTTCGGTCTTGGTTAAGACCCCATTGTGCCACATCAATCATATGGGCACCCCAGTCAGTCATCAACCCTCCCCCCGTTTCCTTAAACCAGCGCCAAGCGGCCCAAAGTTTTTCATTTTCTACGGGATCAAGAGAAATGGGCGGGTTGAGATTTGGGTGATAAGGTAATTCGGGCAAGGGTCCCAGCCATGCTTGCCAATCCAATCCTGTTGGAACTGTTTCTGGATTGAGATCGAATGGTTTGGGAAATGGATTTTCACCCACATGAACCAACACTTCCTTGATTTCACCTAGGCTTCCTTTTTGCACATGTGCTGCGGCGGTTTGGAAATTGACTGCTGAGCGCTGCATGCTACCCACTGCCAATACCGTCCCATTTTGCCTCACTGCTTTGACCAATTGCTGGCCTTCATAAACGGTAAAAGTCAATGGTTTTTCCAGATAAATATCCTTTTTGGCTCGACAGGCATCAATAGCCATTTTGGTATGCCAGTGGTCAGGAGAGGCAATCACTACAGCATCCACTTCATTACTCGCCAAAAGATCCCGGTAGTCTTCATATACTTTTAAGCTCAAGGGCTGAGTTCCTCGGGCAGCGTAAGCCGCTTTTACCCGCTCTTCAAATCGTGTCCTCT
The DNA here is from genome assembly GCA_001314815.1 of Algoriphagus marincola HL-49. Classification (GTDB taxonomy): domain Bacteria; phylum Bacteroidota; class Bacteroidia; order Cytophagales; family Cyclobacteriaceae; genus Algoriphagus; species Algoriphagus marincola_A. The sequence continues at coordinate 5,221 of LJXT01000056.1, read as the reverse complement.
TCACTTCATACACATCAGCACCTGCCGTAACTTCTACTTCCGGTAACTGCATAAATCGATTGAGAAGCCCCATGGCTTGACGACCAACTCCAATGAACCCCAGGCGAATGGTCTTTTGGAAATTGGACCGCTTGGAATGAGCGAAAGAAAAGCCTGGTGCAAAGCTGAGACCTGCACCAGCCAATGCACTGGTCAGGAAAAATTTTCTTCTGGAAATAGCCATGATTTTAGGTTTAAAGGGTTATTGATTTGGAATTTAATCAATCCCATTATAAAATCCTGTTCTTTTTGACAAAAGGCGATCTATGATCAAAGAGATCAAATCCGATGATTTTGATTGAACTCTTTGTACTTTTTCTAACTTAGAATATCATATTTTAGACTTATGACTATACAGCAACTCGAATATCTGATTGCGGTGGACAAGCATCGGCATTTTGGACAGGCAGCGGAGTCTTGCTTCGTAACTCAACCCACGCTAAGTGCCCAGTTGAGCAAACTGGAGCGGGAGCTCGAGGTGATTCTTTTTGACCGGAGTAAAATGCCAGTCATACCGACAGAAATCGGAGTACAAATAATAGCCCAAGCCAAGCGGGTCGTCTCAGAAAGTAAGGGTATTTATGAATTGGTCGCACAACTCAAGGGTGATATTTCCGGCACTATCAAACTGGGCATCATTCCTACGCTTGCCCCCTACTTATTACATTTGTTTGTGAGAGGTTTTTTGGAAAAATACCCCAACGTGAAGCTCGAAGTACAGGAGATGGTCACTGAGGAGGTAGTGCGCCAACTGAAAAACGATGAACTGGATCTGGGAATCATCGTGACACCTCTGGATGAGAATGGCATCGTGGAAAAGCCGATGTTTTACGAGAAATTTTATGCCTACCTGTCCAAGGACCATCCCTTGTTGGATAAAAAAGAAATTACCGCTGCCGAGATCAAATCAAGTGATCTCTGGGTGCTGCAGCAAGGACATTGTTTTCGGGATCAGGTGATCAATTTTTGTGATCAGACGGCCAGCGGACCAGAAAACTTTCACTATGAAAGTGGTTCGCTAGAAGGTCTGCGAAATATGGTCAACCGATACAAAGGAGTTACTCTTCTTCCTGAATTGGCGACACATGATCTTTCACCGGAGGAAAAAAGTAGATTGAGACCATTCAAAGGTCAGTCCCCAACTCGAGAGGTCAGTATTATCCTGAATAGAAGCTTTCTGAAGCAAAAATTGGTGGAGCTCCTTTACCGGGAAATAACAGAGGCCATCCCACATGAGATGACCTCCAAAGCTCACGGAAAAATCGTCCGGTTTAAATAGTCTATTGCTTGGTAAGGATGTAACGATCTGCAAGGTCTCCTTCGATCTGCTTTCCTTCCATGTCCAGGTGCCAAATGCGGTTTTCTCCTACTTTGTACTTTCCGGGAGCCCCATCTAGCCCCGCAAGGGTAATGACAGAGCCGTTTTCATCCCACTGAAAAGTGCCTGTGACTTCTTCGGCTTCTGTTTCCTTTCCCAGATAGGTGGTTTTGTAGCTATAAGTGCCATCATAGTTGATAGTCAATTCTGTTTCTATTCCTTCGCAGTCTGCACAGGGAAGTGTCCCCACATAGGTGCCTTCCCAATCCAATGCGTTCATGGAGTTGTCACCGGGAGTGGGGTTGATTGGTACTTCGATTGTTTCCGGAAAATCCTCATTCACGGTTTCGGTGTTTTTCTCACTCTGGCAAGAGAAGAAAATGAATAATGAGATTAGGATTAAAAGATTGATATTTCTCATGACTATTTAGCTTGAATTTATTCACCTATTAAAGATTTTTTGTGGCTGCTTTCATAACCTACCACGACAATATTGGTCAGTTCTTTATTTCTAAGAAGTTTAGCTTTTTCTAGATCCAATTCAGCTAGTAGGCTTTGTCCTGTATTTTGAAAATACTCAGCTCTTTCCTCATAGAAATTAGCGAAATAGGGGTTTTCTTGGATTTGGGAGTTTAATTTTTCAAGAATTTTACTTTCAGTATTGTAGCGCTCCGGAATGTAAAATCCAGTGTTTTGATTTTCTATCATTTTAAACTGAACCGTCAACAAATATTCTTTTCCAAATACTTCTTCCGGCATCAAGCTAGCCGTTCCTTTGGCTTCCATCAAATCCAAAGTTCGAAACACTTCCTGAGCCAGGGTTTCGCTTCCTCCCACCAATTTCGGTGCTTTTTTGAAATCTCCGTTTTCATCGAGGGAAAGCAAAAGCGTGATAGGTCCTTGCACTTTTTCGGCACGAAATTCCTGAGCATATCGCAGGTTTTTGGAAAGAAACTTGTTGAATTCGGAGTAATCAATGGATTCTTGGGCAATTGTTGCTACCGAATAAGTGGCAAATAAGATTAGCGTAACAAGTAGATTTTTCATGGCATCTAGGGGTTAGTTATCAGAAAATTAATCAATTATATTAAGAAAACCTGATTCTTTAGTGATAAATTTTGAATAGGATTGATTCTCTAGGTTTTGAATACTCCTATGTGCCAAAGAACTCCTGCAGGATCATGAATAAAAAACTCATCACCCCAACTGTCTTTTCGGATTTCAGAAACCTTGACTCCTGGAAATTTATCAGGTAGATAGAGACTTTTGATTTTGGCTAGATATGCTTTCAGATTATCGACCTCCAAAAAAACCATAGTGTTTTCACACCAGTCTTTATTGTAATAGTCTTGTAAGTAAAAGCCGATTCCAGGGCTAATAGAAACGTAGGCAAAGCCTTTTCCATGCTGATGCAATTCAAACTCTAAGGTTTCATAAAACTTACAGCTTTCACTGAAGTTTTTCGAGCCAATAAAAGTCCGAATAGATTTACCGGGCTGTATCATACCCCAAATTGAGTTAAATGATGATCGAGGTGCTTATAGAATAGATTATTCCACTCCTGAGCGGTCATTGCTCCAAAAGAAGGAGATTCCTTTCCTTCGAAATGCTCAGAACCGAGTTCTTGAGTTTTCTGTAAGTAGCTGATCAATTTGCTTTTTTCTTTTTCAAAATCCCGTCTATCGGCAATAATAAATACAGGTGCAGTTCGGGCATTTTTTGGATAAGGCTTTTCATTGACTACTCCCGATTTGACAAAAGTTTTGAGAAAAAAGCGCATCAACGCATTGGGTTTGGGATGCCTATCGGTGTAGGCCATTTCATAAGCCACCGAGCAATGGGCAAGCATTTGATCTACACTCATTTTACCCCATAAAGGCTGAGAATCGGGGTTCAGAGCCTCTATTCTTGCGGTCAGTTCATCTGAAACGGCTTGGTCAAAAATATTCTTCATAGTCTTTTTGGCTGGATTTAAGCCTAAGTTAAAATTTTTATGAGAAAATTTTTGAAAATAAATTGGTTTATACTGTAAACCTATTTATGTTTGTATCGTTAGGAAAGTAAAAAACAATTATGGAAAAACAATTCAACAGTTCTGAGTCCTTGGCATTGATCACGGAAATGATCCAAAAGGCCAAAAAAGAAGCAGCCGGAGACGGGAGTTTCCAGTTTTTACTTTGGGGCTGGGTGATTGCGATATGCAATTTTGGCCACTATGGATTGGCAAAGTTCGGTTTTGAAATGCCCTATGTGGTCTGGTTGGCGATTATTCCTGCAATTATTTGGAGTTTTACGCATGCCTATCGGGAAAGAAGAAAGGCCCGATTAAAATCTCACTTGGATGATATGCTTGGGCAATTGTGGATTACTGTCTTCTCTGCCATGATTATCGTTTTGGCTTTTATGGGAACTTTGGGATTCAATCATAGTCCCGTCATTCTAGTACTGGCAGGAATTGGAGTTTTCTGCTCCGGAGCATTGATCAAAGACAAATCCGTAAAATTGGGAGGACTGGTTTTGTTCCTTGGTGCGATTGTCGGATTTTTGATGCCCATTGATGAGCAGTACCTTGTTGCAGGAGTATCCATGGTGTTGGGATATCTCTTTCCTGGCTATTTGTTAAAAAGCAAATTCAAAAATCGTGTTTAAGCCCTTAGATCCACTTCTTCATTCTCAATTGCGTCTGGCAGTGATGTCATTGCTGATCAGTGTGGAGGAGGCAGAATTTACCTTTCTCAAAGAAAAAACCGAATCCACCGCTGGAAATCTCAGTGTGCAACTGGATAAACTCGAAAAGGCCGGGTATATAGAGATAGAAAAATCATTTCGTGGGAAGCGTCCACTCACGACCTGCAAGATCACCAAAAAGGGAATCGAAGCCTTTGAAGCTTATGTGGATAACCTTAAAAATTATATACAGTAAAAAATTTTCTCAATTTAGTTTATAACATAAACCAATTTACATCATGAAAACGAACTCTAAAATTTTCGCAACCATCCTAATGATCACTTTAATGGCTATGGGCTATCCCCAAGAGCTCAGAAAGATGAACTATCGGGCCTACTTGGAGGCCAACAAGGAGCAATGGAAACAAAATGTAGCTATGGCCATGCTCGAGGCGCAAAAGAATCCATCTTCTGAGGCGGAGTGGCAATGGGCACTCACAGAATATGGCCTGCTGAATGCATCGATGGCTGATGAGGATGAGGATCTTTTCGATGCCTATTCAGAAAGCTTGGAAAAGCGTCTCGATGAACTCAAGAAGTCAGGTCCCCATCAGGCAGAAGCGAAGGCTTTGCTATCCGGCTTATATGGATTTCAGATTGCCTTCAGCCCTTTCAAAGGCATGAAGCTGGGTGGCAAAAGCTCCAAACTCCTAGAACAAGCCATGGAAGAGGCTCCTGAGAGTCCCATCGTCCTGAAGTTGTATGCAAGCAATAAATATTTCACCCCAAGTATGTGGGGAGGAGATGTGGAAGAAGCTCGGCGGGCTTTTGAAAAGTCTAATGCAAACTTCGAAAAGCAAGGGATAGAAGACAATTGGATGTACTTGGATAATCTTGCCTGGCTGGGACTTATTCATCAAGAAAATGGGCAAAAAGAAGCTGCCAAGGCAGTTTGGGAGAAAGCTCTAGCACAAGAACCCAACTTCTATTGGGTAAAGGAAGGATTGCTTCCTGGATTAGATTGATTTAGAGGTATTTACAATGGAAAAACAGCGGTTATTGGCCGCTGTTTTTTTGGTTATGCTGCTTCTCCAGAAGCTGCATCTTCACTTTTATAAATATCCAGAGTCAAAAGGATTGGGGAATTCTGTGAGTGCAGACAATCACTGGGGTGTTTAGAATCAAGAATAGCCCAAG
>LJXT01000054.1 GCA_001314815.1 Algoriphagus marincola HL-49 | reverse complement strand
GAGAAGTACCGGGTGACTATTGAAAACTACCTCGAGGGATATATGAATTACTACGTGGTGGATACCGAGGCTCAGGCCATCGCCGCCATTCAGTTGCTTTCGGATGCCTCCCGAGGAAAGGCCAATTTCTTTGTTCTAGAGCACTTTGAGCGGTTTAAGTCCAGCGCAACCAAGCTTTTTTCCAATGCCATCGCAGCCACTGAGATCATCGAATTTGATGTCAAGTACAGCCGCTTGATCAATTTCATCCTGGACAATGTCTACATCGTGCAGGGTGATTACAAGGATTTTCCGGAGGATAGCGAGGCCGTCTTTATCTCAGAAAGCGGCAAGTACACCAAGCGTAAATTCTCCATGTCCGGAGGTTCGGTGGGACTATTCGAAGGAAAACGAATCGGTCGGGCCAAAAATCTGGAAAAGCTGGACAAGGAGATCAAGGAACTGAATAAAAAGGTCTCTGCCACCCGGGCCAACCTGGACAAGAATCTATCCGAACTCTCCAAACTGAAGGAAATTTCCTTCAAAAAAGAACTGGAAGAAAAGCAGGCCCAAATCAATGAACTCAATCAGTCTTACGTATCCGTTCGCACGAAAAAGGAGCAACTTGCCGAGCTGCTTTCCTCCAATGCCAATAAGCGGGAGGATATTCTGGATCGAATCGCCGAACTGGAAGAGAGCCTGACCGAGATCCAACCTACCCTGATCGAAGAGCGGGGGGAATTTGAATCCTTGGGACAGGACCTGGAGATCCTGACCGAGGAAGTGGAGCAAGAATCCCAAGTGCTCTCCGAAAAGTCTCAGGCCTACAATCAGGAAAATATTCTCTACCATCAGCAACTCAACCGGGTCAATAGCTTGGATCAGGAAATTGAGTTTAAGCAAAATGCCTACGAATCCTCCAAGGAGCGAATCGAGAAATCCCAAGCGGAGCTTTCCCAACTCGATACCGAAATCAAGAGCCTGCTCGAAAACAATGAGGTGAAGGATGAGGAACTCATCGAGTTGTATGCCGAAAAGGAAGGAATCGAAGGCGGAGTGACCGAGGCAGAAAAGGATTACTACAGCAGCCGTGGCTTGATCGATGAGACCGACCAAAAGATCCGAAGTCTTCAAAAGTCCAAGGAGAGCCATGACCTCCTACTGCAGGAGCTACAGCAAAGCATCAATGAGATCAAGCTGAAGATGACTTCCATGAAGGAGCGCCTGAGCGTGGAGTTTGAACTGGATCTGGATCAACTGATGGAGGAAAATCCAGCCTTGGATGAAGAATTTGTGGATTTTGTAGAGGAGGATCTGCGGGCCTTGGTGCAAAAGCAAAAAGAAAAGCTGGAAAAAATCGGTCCTATCAATCCCATGGCCATGGAAGCCTACGATGAGATCAAGGAGCGGCATGGCTTTATCCAAGGACAGAAGGAAGATCTGGTCAAGGCCAAGGAATCCCTGCTCACGACGATTTCCGAGATCGATCAGGTCGCCAAGGAGACCTTCCTGGATGCCTTCGACAAGATCAAGGAGAACTTCGTCAAGGTATTCCGCAGCCTCTTTACGGAGCAGGACGATTGCGATGTAAAGCTCACCGATCCGGATAATCCCCTGGAGTCCAGCATCGAGATTATGGCTAAGCCCAAGGGCAAGCGTCCGCTGACTATCAACCAACTTTCCGGTGGGGAAAAGACCCTGACCGCCACTTCCCTACTCTTCTCCATCTACCTGCTGAAGCCGGCACCTTTCTGTATTTTCGATGAGGTGGACGCCCCGCTGGACGATGCCAATATTGACAAGTTCAACCAGATTATTCAGAAGTTTAGCCAAGAGAGTCAGTTTATCATCGTGACGCATAATAAGCGCACCATGGCGAGTACCGATATTATCTATGGGATTACGATGATTGAGGCGGGAGTTTCGAGGGTGGTTCCGGTGGATTTAAGGGAGTTGGCGTAGCTTGCAATTCAGAAAGTAAAAGTTAAAATTCTGAAAAAGTAGGCAGTCGCAGTAGGAAGAGAAGTCCGAAGACTAGCGTGAAAAGGTCGAAAATTCGAAATGAGAGAGAAGAAGGCAAGGTGTAAGCCTGGTCTAGGGAGATAAATCAGGATATTGGATACAAGTCAGAAGACCTTTCGACTGAGATACTGTGTTGTCGGATTGAAAATCCTACGATATAGCCTCGGAATTACAAATTCCGAGGAGCAAATTGAGGCGGGAGTTTCGAGGGTGGTTCTGGTGGATTTAAGGGAATTGGCTTGATGTTAATGTGAGCGAGGCACGAACGAACCAATCCCTGTCATTGCGAGGAGCGTAAAGACGAAGCAATCTCCTAAAGATAAGAAGTTTGAGACTTGAAATTTGGAGTTCAGAGTTTAGAATTCGATATTGAAATCATAGGATAAAAAACGATTCTAGACCTTAATCATTTTAAGTTCAATTTTTTACAAAAACACTTTTATGGCAAAGGGCAAGAAAATATCGGTACAAGGAACGGAGGTAACCATTCTCTATTCAAAACAAGACGATTATATCTCACTTACTGACTTGGCGAGGTATAAAGATTCATCTCATACAGATACGATAATTCAAAATTGGCTGAGAAATAGAAATACGATCGAATTATTGGGAATTTGGGAGCATCTCTATAATCCAGATTTTAAACCCATCGAATTCGAGGGGTTTAAAAAACAGGCCGGGTTAAACAGCTTTGTTCTTACTCCAAAAAGATGGATTGAAGCCACAAATGCCATTGGTATTACCTCTAAGCAAGGAAGATACGGAGGTACTTTTGCACATAAAGATATTGCGCTAGAATTTGCCTCTTGGATATCTATTGAATTCAAACTTTATCTTCTTAAAGAATTCCAACGACTCAAAGAAGATGAAAGCGATCGGAACAAACTGGAATGGAACTTCCAACGAACCTTGGCCAAAGTCAATTACCATATCCACACCGATGCGATCAAAGAGAATTTAATTCCGGATGAACTATCCAAGGCACAAGCTTCCCTCATTTATGCAAATGAAGCCGATGTCCTGAATATGGCCTTGTTTGGAAAAACTGCGAAACAACGGCGAGAAGAAAATCCAGAAAAATCAGGAAATATCAGAGATTATGCCAGTATCGAGCAATTGGTTGTTCTGTCAAATATGGAGAGCACCAATGCACTTCTGATTCACCAAGGCCTCTCCCAACCAGAACGCTTACTGCAACTCAATCAGATGGCAATAGCTCAAATGAAATCGCTTATCAAACATAGGAAAGGATTGGAAAAATTAAATAACTGAAAAATCAGGAAAGGCTTATTTTAGCAAAAAAGCCAACGCACCATAGCCAGAACGGATATTATCTATGAGATTACGATGATTGAGGCAGGAGTTTCGAGGGTGGTTCCGGTGGATTTAAGGGAGTTGGCGTAAATGGAGACTTTTAGATGCAAGAGGGTAGAATCAAGATTTGGCAAAGAATGGTGCTTTAGCCCATTCAAGAAGAAAAATATATAGTCCTGGAGGCTTTAGCCAAAGTCTCGGTGGTTGGAGAGGATTCAAATAAAAAGTCAAGAAAAATAATTTCTATGGAACAGGGTATTTACGAATCATTGATTTCCAAACTGATCCAATCCAAACTCGATGAACTCGATCAAGAGGTATTTTTTGTAGACCAAAAACCTATCGATAAAAATGAGGCAAAAGATGTTTTATCTCAGTATTTCTCAATCGTCCTTAAAAGAGCTCTAGCCTACTTTTCAAAAGAAGATCAGGTCATCCACCAAATTCAGCTCGTGAATCAATTAATCCTTCTTTTGAAAGAAGAGCTACAAGATGAGGAATTTGAACAAGATCTCTTAGCACTCAACACCTCATTCCTGACTGCCATTTTCTCCAAATCAGACCTCGGTGTGGCTGATGTCCACTCTTTCCTCAAAAGCATTACCCCCGAATCAAGATTGATTTTTAGCTCCCTTATCACAGGAGGTGGTGGACCTAAAAAAATTCAACTTGACGGTGAACTACAAAAAGAAATCAGTTCGTCCGATCGAATCGACTTCTTGGTTTCTTTCATTAAATGGGCAGGACTAAGATTATTGATGCCTCAACTTGAAGCTTTTACTCAAAAGGGTGGAAAGCTTCGTTTAATCACCACAACGTACGTTGGAGCCACTGATGCAAAATGTATCGAGTTCCTCGCCAATCTGCCCAATACGGAAGTGAAAGTCTCCTATAACACCAAAAATGAACGAGTACATGTCAAAGCCTACCTCTTTTATAGAAATTCCGGATTTCATACAGCTTACATCGGCTCCTCCAATATTTCAAAAACTGCCTTGACAAAAGGACTAGAATGGAATGTAAAGCTTAACAATACAGAGATCCCCCACGTCATCAATACAGCCCAACAAACCTTCGAAACGTATTGGAACAGTCGGGATTTCGAAACATATGATCCTAAAATGCATTCTGAAAAACTTAGAATTGCACTCAAGGAAGGACGATTTGGAAGTAATGATCCCGGAGAAGTAAACTTGGGTTACTTTGATTTGAAACCTTATAAGTTTCAGGAAGAAATTCTTGAGAAACTGGAAGTTGAGCGGACTATCCATGGAAGATTCAAAAATTTAGTTGTCGCTGCAACCGGCACTGGAAAAACAGTAATTTCAGCTTTTGATTTTCGGAGATTCTACGAGAAAAACCAAGGCGCCAAGTTGCTTTTTGTGGCCCACCGAAAAGAAATATTACAGCAGTCTCTCGGCACCTTCAGAGGAATATTGAAAGATCATAATTTTGGCGAACTCTGGGTCGATGGGGAAGAACCTAACGAGTATCATCATCTGTTTGCCTCTGTTCAGACTCTTAACAATCGACTCGAGAGATTGGACTTATCCACCAATTATTTTGATTTCATTATCATCGATGAGGTTCATCATATTTCAGCCGAAAGTTACCGTCCAATTATCCATAGATTCTCACCACAAATCCTTGTAGGGCTTACTGCCACCCCAGAGCGAATGGATGGGGCAGATATTCTTTCTGATTTCTGTGATCATATTGCAGCAGAAATTAGACTTCCTGAGGCCCTTAATCAAAAGCTGCTTTGCCCCTTTAATTATTTTGGGATTTCAGATTCCGTTGATATTTCGCAAGTATCTTGGTCTAAAGGAAGGTATATGCCTTCTGAATTAAGTAAACTATATACCAGCAATGACCAACGAGTAGCTACTATTATTAAGTCCTTGGATAAATATGTGACCGATATTCAAGAAGTCCGTGCCTTAGGATTTTGTGTCACGCAGGAGCATGCCCAATACATGGCTGAAAAATTTGCTCTAGCTGGTTTAAAAGCCGATTATCTTGTCAGTGGTCGTACGGAAAATCGAGCGGAAATTCGTAATAGGCTTCGCAAAAAGAAGATCAATTATTTATTTGTAGTAGACATTTTTAACGAGGGCGTTGACATCCCCGAAATTGATACTGTACTATTTTTAAGGCCAACAGAAAGTTTGACGGTGTTTTTACAGCAATTAGGACGTGGATTAAGGCTTGCTGATCACAAGGATTGCCTGACTGTTTTAGATTTTGTAGGAAATGCTCGATCAGAATATGATTTCGAAGGAAAGTTCCGAGCTATGATTGGTAAAACCAATACCTCTATTGCAAGCGAACTAGAGCATAATTTTCAACATGTTCCACTTGGTTGTTCCATAATCCTAGAAAAGCAGGCTAGAGAAACTATCCTGAAAAATATCAAGGCATCTATTAGTCCAAATAAAATTCAATTAATTCAAAAGATTAGAAATTTTAGGCATCAAAGTGATTTGCCACTAACTCTAAAAAACTTTGTCACTCTTTATCAATTTCCTTTAGAAATTATTTATAGACGAGGAACCTGGGCCAGACTCCTCTATGAAGCAGGGGTTTCAAATGAACCAGACCACATTTATGAAAAAGAGTGGCTGAGTTGTGTTTCTAAAAAGTGGCTTTCCACCGAGTCCTACTCCTATTTTGGTTTTATTCTTCGCTTAGCAAAAGATAAATTTCAAACTAATTTGAAATCTTTGACAAAGCAAGAACAGCAAATGTGCCTTATGCTTCATTATGATTTTTGGCAAAACCCAGGTGGATTTAAAGACTTAGAATCCAGTATAAAAGCAATCGGAAAAAATCAGGATTTGGTAAATGAAATCATTGAAGTCCTAGAGTTCAAAATAGATCAAATAGGATTTAAGGAATTGGAAATAGACCTTCCATATGATCAGCCACTAAAGCTACACAGCAGATATACAAGAGATCAAATCTTGGCAGCCTTTGGATTTAGTTCTTTTCAAACCAAATCTTCTAATCGAGAAGGAGTCGCTGAACGGCCAGATATTAAGACCGAAATTCTATTTATAGATCTCAACAAATCAGACGAGCATTACTCTCCTACCACCATGTATGAAGATTATGCGCTTAACGAAACATTATTCCATTGGCAATCTCAAAACTCAGCAAGACCTGATTCTGGGAAAGGGTTGAGTTATATCAAGCATCAAGAAAGTGGTAAGCGAATCCTACTTTTCATAAGAGAGGAAAAACAAAACCAGTTTAAAAATACTATGGGTTACGTTTTTATAGGAGAAGGGAAATTTCGAGAATATTATGGGTCAAAACCGATGAGCATTAATTGGGAGTTAAATGAACCCATTCCAGCCTTCCTTTATCAGGCCTCAGCCAAATTGAATGCTGGTTAATCATGACCTTGACGCAAATTGACGCTGTATTTTCAAAGGCTTAAAAATCGCATAAGGTTATTTTTAAACTTTGACCATGAACAAACTCATTACCATTTCCACTGAATACCTACGCCCCTCTCGAACTATCGAAATCATTAATTTGGTCCGATATGAGGAAAGTAGATTAGTATATGTTTACAACTATGAAGGAACCCATTATCGAGTATTCTTTGATCTGAAAAGCCTGATTCAATTTTTCGAGAGTGCTGCAGAAAGCAAGATTTCTTTTGATTCCGAAGAGGATTTAGACGGATTTTTAGAAGCCTTTCCTATCCATTATTCTGGAACGGTATTTAATCTCAAGCTCAATTACCGATACCGAGACGGTGCCAATTACAAGCAATTTGGATCTGTGATCTTTAAAAATGAAGCCCTTATCACTCCCCAAAAAGCCTCCCGTCTTATTAAGGAAAAGTTGATTTCTACCGAATTCTTTGTTCCCCAAGATTGGAATCTACCTAGGCTTCAAAAGTATCCTTATGAACCTGAAATTGATCATGAATGGCACGAATTTGAAAGTTTTGAGTGGACTGATGAAGATGTGACGGATAATCGTGACATTTTAAGCTTCTTAAATGAGATTCAAAAAGGATATGAGCTTTAGATATGTTTTGAATATTTTCCCGCTGATTTACGCGGATTGGTTGCGCTGATTTACGCTGATCTTTCTATTCTTATTGTGAATTAATCTGCGAACATCTGCGTCTTTCTCTGCGGGAATCTGCGGGAGAAATGAATTCCCGGTTGGATTTAATGGTGTCTATTGGTTTTTTCTCTTTCAACTAGTTTAAAAAAAAAAGGAAAACAGATATTGAATACCAGGACCTTCCTTATGCCGGCAGCAAATCATTCAAATCATACTTTTCGTAGGTTTTTCGAGAGGATCGTTTGGCTTCGGTGAGTTCATTTTTTACCTGAACTTCCAGAAAGATTTCGGCTGGAATGCGAAATAGTTGCTCAAATTTCAGTGCATGGTCAATGGTGAATTTTCTTTCTCCACTGAAATACTTACTGATGTTTTTCGGAGAAATATCAATGTACTCCGCAAAATCCCCCTTTTTGACATTTAACTGATCTAGGACCTTTTTTAAAAATTCGCCAAGTAACTTGATTTCAGTGGAATCTTGAGTACCTAAATAGTTCATCAGGGAAAAGCGAAAACCCATTAAAATATCGTTTATGCGGTCTTCTTCTGATCGGTCCTGTAAAATCCTTTTACGGTGGATTTTGATTAATTCTTGATCATCCTTAGTTAAGCTTATTTTATCCTGAGAACCTATTTCCTCATCAAATTCTATATTTTCTTTTCTAGGATTCATAACTAATTGATTTGGTTTTAATTCTGTCAATTCTCGTTTCTGAACAAATACTCCTCTAATAAATTACGGCTTGGATCCGGATAAATTTCCATAAAACCAAGTGGGTTCATCATAGCTCCGTACTTTCTTCTATAATAATCTTCAAGCTTTGTATGAGAATCCTTCTCTTTCCCCATCGCCTTGAAAGTTAGTATTCCTTTATCCTCATTTTCCCCTCTCTCAAAACTCAGACCACAGGCGTATGCTATTAGACATCCTGAGATTCGTTTATACTTTCCAGCTTTCCCCTTGTTATGCGGTGCTACTTCCAACAAATCCAAGAATGGCCCCAGGACTTCATGAATCGAAAATATAATGCAGCCTTCGAGGATGCTTGGAGAATCTTCCTTTACCAAAACATAAGCCGATTTACCTTTTTCCTTTGATTTTTTGGCAAAGTTGAAATCCCAATTTTGGAGGTGAGAGGGAAGTTCAGAAAGCATTCTCCTTCGAATTAATGCTTTTACCGACTGAGCTGTTTTCACTTCTAAGATCAAAACCTTCATTCAGTGACCTTTTTTCAATAAATGAAAATACAAAAATTTTCCGTCAAAATTGTATGAATTTGAAAAATTTCACCTTTTATTAATGCTCGTTTTAAGCCGTATTTCAAACTAGGTTTAAAATGGCATGGATTCCATCCAAAGACTGGTTCTGCTTGTAAATTTCTTTATTGATTCTGATTTAAAACCTTTAAACGATTGATGACATTTTTCAAACAAACCCCCAACTCTCCCTTTACTTCAAAATCCCAAAACCTGAGGACTGTCCAGCCTTTGGACCGGTAAAACGCATTGATTTCCTGATCTCGCTCCCTATTCCGTTCGATCTTGGCGATCCAGAATTCCCGGTTGGATTTAATGGTGTTTTTTCGGTTTTCCCAATCGTAACCATGCCAGAAAGCACCGTCCACAAAAATGACTAGTTTGTATTTCTTAAGGCTGATATCTGGGTTGCCTGGGAGTTTCTTTTTGGGAGATTTATGTCGTATGCCAGCATGCCATAGGGCTTTCTTCAGGAGTTTTTCCGGTTGGGTTCCCTTCGACCGGATTTTGGACATGTTGGAAGAACGGCTGGCTGTAGTATAAAAACCATTTGCCTCCGAGAATTGGGGAACTGCGGTTTTTGGCCTTATGTAGGGAATCGGCTTCAATTATTTAATGGGTAATAAAACTGGAATCATATTCGTCAAATAGGGATTTTTGGTACGCGCCTCCTTTAATCTTATTCATAAGTTCCCGTATGAATTCGTAATGTTTGACATAAGGATTGGGAATCACAATGCTGGCAATTCCTTTAGATTGAAGGAGCAGCATTTTAATTTTATCAGATTCAATTCGCTTTTTGTTTCTGTAATGTTCTGTGCCGTTGATTTCAAAGACAATCTTTGGCGTCCTACCTTGATAAATTACCCCATCGAATTCCTTTTTATTGACTGATAGATTGTTGATTTCTTCCGGGAATACATCTACCACTTTTACATTTCGTTCAAACCGGCTGCCTTGCACCGAGCAATAGTGGCTCATCGTTTTGTAAAATTCGTCTTCAAATTTTGAATCATTCGAAAACCCGATAGTAAAACGATTTGCAGTGCTTTGCGGGATCTGTGTGGTACCGTTCTTTTGAACGTATTCAACCAAAGCATATAGATCATCATCCTTTTTAGAAAGCGTTTCTATCGCCTTTTTATCGGCAACAACAATTAAGTTTTCCTGCGCCCTTGTGACCCCCACATTGATCAATTGGCTGTTATTTTTAATCCAATCGTAGGTCCTCGGAGAGGTATTTCTTGATATGGAAGTAGATACGATGATCGTTTTGTTTTCTTGTCCTTGAATTTTGTGAATCGTACCACAACTTACTGATCCGTCTATTTTGTTTTTGGATTTTTCTGTTTCTAATAATTTATTCAAAACGGCTTCTTGATTGCGGAAGGGGGTGATGATGAAGACATCCTTTAATTGTTGGTCTACAATGTATTTTACGATCTCCATTGCTTCTTCAATGTTGGCATTTCTGCCCTGTTGATTTACATTGTTCACATCAATCAGTTTCAGGTCCCCTTTTGACTTAATCTTCGAAAGATTCAGCTTATTCTCGTAAAACCGCATGTTTGAATAGTTGATAATCTTCTTTCCACAGCGATAATGATAGCTAAGCAAAATGTCTCTGGAAATATTATCAATCCTTTTATACACGGATAGGATTGAATTCGTGTGATAATCATAAATCTTGTCCATACCAAACAACCGCATCAGCTTTTGGCCTACACTCTCGTCAAAAACGACAATTGGCTGTAGCTGATTTGTGTCGCCAATCAAAACCATGTTTCGGCACTTTGAAATAGGAATCAAACTTGTGGAAACCTCACATTGACCTGCTTCATCTATAACCAATAAATCGAATTTATATTTACGTCCCAGTTTACGGCTCGAAATATTGGTGGTCAGTATAATAGGAAATACTTTGGTGAGTTTTTGAAGGTTCTCATCCATTGCAAGCCATTTATTGAATTCTCTTACTTGTTTTTCAGATTCTTCAATTTCAAGAATTTCTACCAGTTGAGTATAATCTTTGGACCGGAGACGCTTAAGATACCTTAAGGATTCATAATAGAAAAATTGCAAAAGCTGGGGATTGTCTTTAATGACTTCATATAAATTGTCCAGATCATAGGTATTGGCATCCGGTATCTGCCTAAGCTTTTCTTCTATGATCAATTTTTCTTTTTCCAGTAAGTGATTTCCGGCTTTTGAGAGCAAACTGTTTACAAACTCTAGGTTTTGCAACTGTTCAATTCTGGTTTCATGATTTTTTATTTTCTCAAGTAATTTTTTGTTTTTCTCTTTCGACTTTTCTTTAAGATTATACAGCAGTTTTTCCTTAGGAACATCCTTGGTTTCAAAGGCATACCATTCCTTGATTACCTGAATAGCCTTTGCTACGCGCTCGTTGTTCCCAAGCCTTAGTACCGGGAGCATTATTTCCTTGTTTCGGTATTTACCTAGATATAATTTTTCATTAATTCCGTCAATGGGCACATTGTTATTGGATGAGATCAAAAGTGTTTTGCCATTGGTGAGGCAATTGACAATGATATTTAATATGGTTTGGGTTTTACCCGTTCCGGGAGGACCCTGCACATAAGTGATCGGGAATTTCAGAGCATTATAGATAGTTTGAATCTGATCAACATTTATATTCTGATCATACAGCACAATATGAGGTTCCTTTCGGTTTTTCCTATCGAGCAATGAGAGTTTTTGAAAGAATGCTTTTAAGGGGACTTCCAGTTCACCTTTCTCATATTCTGCATGTATGTTTTCATAAATCCCAGCAATATCTATCTGCGCATATCCCAAAACAATAAGTTCCGGTCTTGTGTTGATCAATTCGCCTGTTTTGAAATTGTCCCTCAACAAGTCTATAGCTTCAGATTGATTATTTGTGTAAATCGTCTCAAAATCTGAAGGATTTAAATCCGTGTAATAAGCCAAAGAGTGTTTTACATCTTTTATATAGAAATTGGAGTTGAACTGAGTTTTGCTCCCCACATATAGTTTTTTGTTGACCGGATCAAGGGTGAGTTTTCGGTAGGCAATTACAAATTTGCCCTTAGAAGGTAAGTCAATGGAAAACTCACTGATGGCCAGCTCATATTCATAATACTTTCGGTAATCGCTATGATAGATTTCTTTTATGATCTGTTTCAGTTGAGCGATCTTTAAGGGGAAGGGGTTTTCCTTTACTAATTCCGTCAAATCCACTCCCTGAATTAAATGTGATTTGTGCAGGAAGGGATCTTTATTGGCTTTGTAGCATTCCAGATAGTAATTCAATATGTTGTTATCATACCGGTCAAATTCATAAACCTGCAAACTTTCATCCTCCTCCAGTTTTTTGATCAGTTTGTCTGAAGATTCAAAATGCGAAAACTTCAGGATTTCGGCAGACTGAATAGCTGAGATAGATATTTTAGCATTTAAAATTGGAGGATCCTTGGTTACATTAAACATGTTTACCCACAGTTCATCTTTCGCGCTGATGTCGAGGATGCTGATCCAAAAAGGGGTGATCTCACTTTTCTTATTTTTGTAGGTAATATTTAAGTATTTCCCTTCCCGGATGGCTTTTCCAATAAGTGAAGTGATTTTTTTGTCAATCATTTCGTGAGCATTTTAAATTTCATGACTTCGAAAACTCATCCAGCGATACTTTTATGCATTCCAAACCTTTCAAATTAAGTATTTTTTCACCAACAGTCGGAAATATGGGTTGCAAAATGTTAAAGCTGAAGCTACTATGAAAAATATATTTTAGAATAGGCCAACCTTAAAACTAACAATCTAAACATCCAATGTTAGCTAAAATCCTGCCTTACTTATTACTGAATATTAATTCTTAGATTAAATTGAGTTGACAGTCTTTATTCCTTATTTTCAGTGGTTTTTAATTTCATCCTTGGGGCCAAAAAACAAGCTCTCATTCCCCCTCTCCATTTGAAAAACAGTTGTTTTCAATTTTTCTGGAACTCTCTCTCCAAAACAGAACATATAATCTTCCGAAAACTCCGGTACGGCTATCTTTGGACGCTTGTACTCCTTCTCTCCCAATCCCAAATCTAGGTCTTTTTAAATTCCTTATTCTTCAAACTGATTTAATTTAACTTCCAAACAGCCGACTTTTAGGGAAGCTTACACTACCAATTCAACTATACTTATTTTATGAAAAATTTAAACTTCGGAAAAAACAGGAAGAGGATTGACAGTAAACAATTGAAAATTAAACAGATCAGCGATTACTGATCTTTCTAAGAGAAATTTTGAGTTTAAAAATCTTAATTAAGGTGTCTATTTGCTCTTTGAAAACTCCCTGATTCTATCTATTTTCAACTTAATATTTAAATATCAGAGATGAATAGAGTTGAAGAATTAATCTCTTTTGACATTTTGGACACTGATCCGGAAATCGAAATGGATGAAATAGCCGAGATGGCAAAGGCATTGTTTGGTGCCCCAGTTTCGGTAGTTTCTTTCATAGATGGAAAAAGACAGTGGTACAAATCCAAAGTTGGAGTAGATTGGTCTGAAGTCCCCCTTGAAGACACTTTTTGCAAATTCACACTGGACAAACCAGATGAAATACTCCTGATAATAGAGCCAGAAAAAGATGAAAGAGTTGCGAACACCCCCTATGTGATTGGGGAAGAAGGTATCAAATTTTATGTAAGTGCTCCCATTGTATCAGCTAAGGGAAATGTATTAGGGACAGTATGCGTTTGGGATCAAAAAAAGCATGAGGTGGAAGAATCTCAATTACAAGCACTAAAAATCCTTGCGAAAAGGGTAATGATCTCATTAGAAACAAGAAAACTCCTTCGTAAACAAAAAATAAACATCGAACTCGCCGGTGAAAGACTCAAGAAGTTAACTGATTTTTCCCCAGGTGCATTATTCAAGTTCAAAGCTGACCCCAAAAAGAAAAAACTGGAAGTCGAATTTATCAGTGAAGGGATCAAAAGGTTGATCCCAGGAGTTTCTAAAGACAAGATCAAAAGAAATCCCAAGGAATTAATCGAAAAAATAAGACCTCCTTACCGGACTAGATTACTGAGAAATTTTCTTGAATCTAATGGCAAGACATCGGCTTTCGAACTAGACATTCCCATAAAAACCAAGGAAAACAAAACAGAATGGTTTTGGGTGAAAGCTAGGCCAGAAAAATCAGGTAGTCTAATTGAGTGGTATGGTACTATTCAAGAAATAGATCAAAAAACTGCTCATGTAGAATCCCTAAAGAACATGTTGTTTGACATTTCTCATAAAATGAGAGCACCTTTAGCCAAAATCAAAGGCATAATAAACATCATCAAAGATGATTATCCCAAATCTGATGATACAGAAAAATTATTTGACTACCTCCAAGATGGGACGGAAGAGTTAGACTCATGCCTCCGTAGTCTAAATGACGAGTATCAAAAAAAGATTGTAAAGCTTACAAAGATCAATTAAGAAAGTTGTCACCCGACAAACTGATAAACCATCTCGATATGCTCAATGCCATCTTCATCGTATACATCACCTTCCTCCTGGAAACCTAGGGATTGGTAAAACTTCAAGGCATAGGTCTGAGCGCCCAAGCGGATGGGGACTGGACCATAGAGCTTTTCACAAGCAGCAATAGCTTCTTCCATCACTTTTCGACCAAGGCCTTTTCCTCGATAAGCCGGAGCAGAAACCACCCGACCAATGGCTACCTCCTGATAAGAGAGCCCCGCAGGTACGATTCTGCAATAGGCAAGTAATTCTTCCCCTTGATAGATGCTGAGATGGTGACATTTTTGATCTTTATTATCCAAATCCAAAAAAACACAGTCCTGCTCCACCACAAATACTTCACTTCGAAGTCGAAGTATTTGATAGAGTTCTTCATTGCTAAGTTGGTCAAAAGTTCGGAGCCGGGTTTCAAGATTCATTATTATAGCCTTGTTTTAGGTTTTGATTTTAAACCAACGAATATAAATCAAATCTCCCATGGATAAATCCACTTTCCTCTGAAGGAAAGATTTTGAGGATTTTTAGAATTTCAATTGAAAACCAGCAAAGCTAAAACAAAGACAATCCCAATATCGATCCTGCACCAAGGAAAAGAGAAAACCGGTTTTGGAAGGAAAGAAAAAGGTTTGCCCTATGGCAAAGCAGTTAGGTTTTCAAATTGCCTGGGGAAAAGACTAACTATTCGAGCCCGAACTTAACAGTGTTATCCTCACTTCCCAATCATTCGATCGAATGTGAGAGGCAGAAGCACCTAACTTGGCCCGAACAATAAAAAATGCTTGATCCATAAATTCTCTTAATCCATATCATCTAAAGATTTTCCAAGTATTTTCCTGTCAGAAGTCATTAAAGATGAACGTAGGTGGTGAGATTGCGTAAAAACTGAAATCTATCTCAATAAAACCATGCGCAAATCCTTTTCCCTAGCACTACTTGTAATCGGTCTTTTTTGCATGACTTCTTGTGAAGATCTCGAAAAAAAGGTGGAACAAAAGGTGAATTCCATCAATGAAAAAGTTTTGAAATTAGACTCGTTGGTTAATAAGGAGTTTGAGAAAGTGGATGCCTTGGATTCCCTGATTGAAAAAGAGAAGGGCAAGTTGCAAAAATTGGATTCCTTGGTAAATTCCACTACCAATCAAGTCGATTCCCTAGTGCAAAACAAGGTTGATCGAATGAACCGAATAATAAATTAACTCAGCGACGTTTGTGATTGCCTTCAATCACCACACTAAGTTCCAAATTGGATATCGCAGCTTAGGTAGTATTTAGAAAAAACCATGCAGCCTGGATCCTTGGGGTAAGAAAGTGTATTCAATAAAACTTCAAGTAATCGATCCAAATCTCAAAGCTTCCCTCCTGCTTATCGGCTAAT
Organism: Algoriphagus marincola HL-49; assembly: GCA_001314815.1. Classification (GTDB taxonomy): domain Bacteria; phylum Bacteroidota; class Bacteroidia; order Cytophagales; family Cyclobacteriaceae; genus Algoriphagus; species Algoriphagus marincola_A. The sequence continues at coordinate 8,808 of LJXT01000054.1, read as the reverse complement.
ATAAAGCCAATACGCTTTATCCCGTCGAGTTCTTCAGGATCAATTCCTTTAGCCATGGTATTTCCCATTCGGCTGATTTCCAGATCTCTCAGGGGAATTTTCAAGGTTTGCCAGTCTTCGCTCTTTTCCCCAAATTTTTTCCGGTATTTTGGAAGATAAAAAGGAGTTTCCTTCTCAATCAGCAATTCAAATTTGCGGTCAGTGTCAGATTTGTATCGAATCTCGCAGAAAGAAAAATCAGATAAATCATAATTTCCCAAAGGGCTTCGAAGGGAAACAAATCCTCCGTTATTTTTCAAAGAAACTGTTCCGGAAAACAGTATTGCATCACTGCTAAGCTCGGCTTTGGATTCGGAGAGTCCACCCATTACGCCATCATTGATAATTGACCAGCGGCCAAAATCCTTTCCTTCACCAAAATCGAATACTAGGGGTTCTTTCATTTGAATTGCATTAAAATAAAAGGAAATGGAAGCAATGAAAATATGTAAATACATAAAATCTAAATCCCTTGTGGTAGAATTTGTTTTAAGATTACATCGACAAAATCCGAAATTCTTAAAAATAAATAGACAGAAATAGTAAAATTCATTTTTCTTTCATACCTTTGAGGCATCTGAGAATAAACTTGCTAAAAGCAGCAAGATGTCTCAAGTAAATGTATCGGTAATTATCCTGCCACAAGTAGCAAATCAAGAGTTTTTCCCACGGTCTTTCTTCTTTTCTTCTACTTTTTGATTCCCCCCTCTAGCACAAAAGCTAATTGAAGAATTAAACGCCGCAGATTGATTTGAAAGTAAAATTTAGAAGTATCCTTAGTACCATTAACACCCTTATTTATCAAAACCATTCGATTTTCGGAATCAGCTCTTTCTGATTTCTCTCTCACTCTACGCAGTCGCGTCAATAACTATTTCAAAGAACAGCAAACTCACAAGCATGGCAATACTGAAATGGTCATCAAGACTATCTTCATGTTGTCGCTTTATTTTGTTCCGATCACTCTGGTCAGTACAGGATTATTGACCGAGACCTGGCAGCTATTTACAGCCTTTATTCTAAGTGGATTTGGAATGGCTGGCATCGGAATGGGTATCATGCATGATGCCATACACGGCACTTACTCCTCCAACCCCAAGATCAATAAAATCCTGAGCTACACACTCAACATGGTTGGGGCAAATGCTAGCGTTTGGCGTATTCAGCACAATGTACTCCATCATAGCTTTACCAATATCCATGAAGGCGACGATGATATCAATGCTCCGTTTTTCTTACGTTTCTCACCAAACGTAAAGAAAAATAAACTTCACCCGTACCAATCTTGGTACACCTGGTTTTTCTATGGCCTATCCACTCTGTCTTGGGTGACCACCAAGGATTTCATCAGGCTTACTCGCTATCATAAGATGGGATTGGTCAAAGGCAAAAATGCCTACAGAAATACCTTCCTGAAAATTATGGCTTGGAAGGTAGTTTACTTCGCATTTACACTCGGAATTCCAATTATCTTCTCACCATTCGGCGTGGGGCAGATTCTTCTGGCTTTTCTTGTATTGCACTTCATCACAGGCTTATCGATTTCATTGGTGTTTCAGACGGCTCACATTATGCCTGATGTGGTCTTTCCAGTAATGGACGAAAATGGTACTGTAGAAGGTGAGCGAATGATTCATCAATTGGTGACAACCTGCAATTATTCACCAAAAAGTAGAGTTTTCTCTTGGATGATAGGCGGGCTGAATTATCAAGTAGAGCATCACTTGTTTCCGGATATCTGTCACGTACATTATCGGAAAATTGCACCGATCGTCAAGCAGACGGCAGAGGAGTTCAAACTCCCCTACTATTCCAAAAAGACATTTTTACATGCTTTGAAGGCACATTTCCAGATGCTCCATCACTTGGGGACGGTAGAAACAATCCCTGTAAAAAGCTAAACCACTATTCATGCAAACTTCAAAAAGAAATAATCGGCCAAATCCTTCCAGCCGAGGCTCGCAAGCGCCCAAAGGAAGGAGACCAGCCAAAGCAAAACCAGTCTCTAATCTTGACCCAAACTTGCTTCGGAAATCAGCTAAGCCCCTGCTTGCTGAACAGAAGCAGGAGAATAGTCAACGATTCAATGAGCTGAAGCTTGACAATAAAATTCAGCAAAACATCACCGCGAAAGGGTATGAGTTTTTGACTCCCATCCAAGAGCAGGCTATTCCCGTTTTGCTTCAGGGCAAAGACATGCTCGCCATTTCCCGGACAGGTTCCGGCAAGACCGCGGCCTTTCTGATCCCATTAATTGTCCGATTGATGCAAAAGCCTTTGGCTACCTCTCTTCTGATTGTCACCCCTACTCGGGAGCTCGCACTTCAAATTGGTGAAGAGTTCAAAGGACTAAGCAGAGGATTGAACCTTCGCTTTGCCACCTTTATCGGCGGAACGAATATCAATACTGACCTTAAGAATCTGGGACAAAAGCCACAGGTAATCATCGGTACACCGGGAAGACTATTGGATCTATCCAATCAGCGGGCACTTCGATTAAACCATATCAACACCTTGGTTTTGGATGAATTTGACCGAATGCTAGATATGGGCTTTGTCCATGATGTGAAGCGACTGGTGGAATTGATCGGAAAGCGCGAACAAACCCTTTTGTTTTCCGCGACTTTGGATAAAAATCAGCGAAAGCTAATCGATGGGCTTCTTCATCAACCAAAAGAAATCCATGTAGATCCGGGAACTGCAGCCAACGAGCATATCGAGCAGGAAACTATTCGAGTACCTGAAGGCAAAGACAAGTTTGAGATGCTACAGGATTTGTTTAGTGATAAAGATTTGAAAAAAGTCATTCTCTTCACGGAGACCAAAAGACTGGCAGATCGACTTTGTAAGAAACTCAATCAAAACGGCATCAAATCCGGACAGATTCACGGGAATAAATCGCAGAACTTTAGAAATAAGGTTTTGGATGAATTCAAAAATGAATCAATCCGGGTCCTGGTTGCGACGGATGTGGCAGCTAGGGGAATTGACGTGCAGGATGTCACGCATGTCATCAACTACCAACTGCCTATGACGATGGATTCTTATATCCACCGAATTGGACGGACGGGGCGGGCCGGAAAGACCGGTCGCGCGATCACCTTTATTAACTAAACCACGCAATATGGCCAAAAACCAAAATGCTTTTATGAAAAAGCAACGCGCTGAACTCAAACGCCGCAAGAAAAAGGAAAAATTTGAGGAAAAGCTGCAGCGTAAATCACAACCCAAAGACGGAAGTCTTGAAAATATGACGGTATATGTAGACGAATTCGGAAATCTTTCCGAAACACCACCTGAGCCGCCAACTACAAAAAAACAATTAAATCAAAACAATTACCGCAGTAATTCTGCTGCACAAAACAAGTAAAACTATGAACGAAGGAACAGTAAAATTCTTTAATGAGTCCAAAGGCTTTGGATTCATCACGCCATCAGACAACACTGAAGACGTATTTGTACACATCAGTGGTCTCGTACACGAGATTCGTGAGCACGACAAAGTTAGCTTTGACACAACTCAAGGTAAAAAAGGTATCAATGCAGTCAATGTGAAAGTAATCGGTTAATCCCGATTACTTGACTTGACCGGGCTCTCAAGCCCATCAATTCAAAAAATTATGAACGAAGGAACAGTAAAATTCTTTAATGAATCCAAAGGATTTGGATTTATTACTCCAGCAGACAATTCTGAGGACGTATTTGTACACATCAGTGGACTAGTACACGAAATCCGTGAAAACGATAAGGTAACCTATGATACCGTTCAAGGTAAAAAAGGAATCAACGCAGTCAATGTGAAAGTGGTCGGTTAATCCACCCTTATTGATTCAAAAGAAAAGCGGAGTATCTACTTCGCTTTTTTTTTTATGCCTTTTCCGATAATTAGAATTCTTCAATTCCCTTTAAAAAAGAATCAATAAGCGTATACTATCAGAGTCTTTTCGACACAATGCCTAAATCGATATTCATCAGATATTTTTTAACTTAACATTCTAAACCTCAACATTATGAAGAATCTAAAGTATCTCTCTTTTTTATTGATGCTGATTGCCTTATCCTGCGTAAATCGCTCCAAAAAGGAATTGGGTGAAAAATTAACCGAAACCAAGTCTATAGCCGGCGTAACCAAGATTAATCTTACAGGAGCATTTAATGTCCACATTCATCAAGGGGATGAAGAATTAATGGAGATTGAAGGCTATCTGAAAACCATAGACCAGCTTACGGTTTCTCAAGAAAATGAATCCTTACAAATCAAGTTTGGATCAAAAGAGATGGAATTTGAAGAAGGGTTTACCCCAGAAATTCACCTGACACTAGCCAACTTAGAAGAACTATCCTTTGACGGTGCAGGGAATATCGAGTCTGAGGGTAAATTGGAACTCAATAGTCTCCTTATCAAAGGAAATGGTGCTGCCAACTTAGAATTGGATTTCGACGCAGCCGAATTGGATGCAAGACTCAATATGATGGGAAATACGAATCTCAGAGGAAGTGCTGAAAATGCAAAAATCCTATTTGAAGGAATGGGAAATTTAGATGCAGAAGATCTGCTGACAACTAATCTGGATCTAAGGTCAAGTGGTATGGGAAGGGTGACTGTTTATTGTACTGGTGAACTTTCTCTCCAAGCAGAAGGCATGGGAGTAGTCAGCTACAAAGGCAATCCGACGGTAATCAAAGAGGAAGTAAATGGCCTGGGAATTGTGAATAGAAATTAAAAAGTAATATTCATCTGAATGAAAATGCGAGCCATTGTAAAGCTCGCATTTTTTCTTTTTTCAACTGTCTACTGTGCTAAGTATCCCCCATCTACAGGATAATAAGAACCTGTAACAAAGGAAGACTTCGAGGACCCTAACCAAAGAATCAATTCTGCCACTTCCTCGGAAGTGCCAAGACGACCGATTGGGTGTAGACCTTCTATCATTTTGAGCGTATCTTCATCCAAATTATTGGTCAGTAAAGGTGTGAGAATATACCCAGGTCCTACCGAGTTAATTCTTATATTTTTAGCTGCGTAGGCTAAGGCTGAAGCTTTCGTCAATCCTACCAAACCGTGTTTGGCGGCAACGTATGCAGGTGACATCGGAGTACCTACATCTCCAAGGATAGATGCAATGTTGACAATGACACCTTTCCCAACTTTTTCCATTGCTTGCAATTGATAATGCATACCGTAAAAAACGCCTGATAAGTTGGTGTTAATTACATTCTGCCAACCGTCTAGAGGATATTCAGCTGTGGGAGCCAACGGCCCTCCGATACCAGCATTATTTACTGCAATGTCCAGCTTCCCATATTCTTGAATGGCCGCGTCAACCAGCTTTTGATTATCTTCTGCTGAGGAAATATCTGCTTTGAAAAACATAGCCTCACCTCCGGCTTTCTTGATTTCGTCTGTTACTTCATTTCCTTGCTTCTCATCGACGTCAGAAACCACTACCTTGGCTCCTTCTTGAGCATAAAGTAAAGCAGCAGCCCGTCCGATACCCGAAGCAGCACCTGTGATAATTGCAACCTGATCTTTTAGCATTTTCATAGTAAAATGGGTTTAGAGATTTAAAATATTGTCCGTTTGAGATTACTTACAACTTTATAAACGTAAAGCATTGATTGAAAGCTTAAAAAGATCACCTTTTTAAAGCTAAACTGATAAAAATCATATTGGGATTTAACCCAGTTACTCTTTGCAATAATTTTTTGGAATCAAAATCATCACTTGCATTTATGATTTTTTTAGAATTTTATTATTCTATTAAGAAACAATATCGCTCATAGAAAAATTATATTCTGAATATTTTCAATTCCAACAACTCTGATGAACAGTCGACGTATATATGTTAACTAAACCAATAAAATAAATAAAAATGAAAACTTTAAATCCGTTTACGAAGAAAATTTGGGCTGTTGCAGCACTTCTGTTTTTGGGCCTTGGAACGCTTCAGGCGGAGACCAATTCCCATGAGACAAATCTAGAAAGACCCTTGAAGGTTGAAGAAATTTCAATTGAGATTTCCGAACGAATTCCTACCATCATTTTGGTAGATAAAAATCTAGAGATTGTCGCTCAATTTTATGGAAATACCGAGGAAGTAAAGCTGAAGTTCAGAGACACCTTCCAAAAGAGTGAGAAATTAATCGAACATAATGGACAGAAAATATATCTATTGACAAACTAATCAAGTCAATAAAAAGTAATTGAAATCAGCGGCATACCCATGTCGCTGATTTTTTTATTTCTTATTATTCTGAAAATTTCTTTATCGATTTCAAATCCCAACAGAAAGGTTTCTTTTTGTCATTTTCCCAGAGTGATCGATCTCGGAAAACTCATTATTTTTATTAAAATCCTACCAATCATGAACCTACAGGAAATCCAAGGAGAACTGCAAGAGCTAGAACTGCAGATGAACAAGATTTCACTATCATTTTCAGATCTTCTAAGTCAAATTCATCCAGAAAACAGGATTTCTGCAGAGAATCTACTTCACTACCTAGTTTTGAGGAGCAATGACATTCAAAACCTTCAAAATGAACTGCATGCAGTGGGATTATCATCGCTTGCATCCTGCGAAAGTCATACACTTCATCAAATCCAAGTGACTTTGGAGCGATTGGGTATAAAATCCGAAACAGTAGCAAAAAGCACTTCGGAATTTGGAGAGAACAAAATCAAAAATTCCAGTAAGCACTTATTTGGGAAACCACAAAAAAAGTGGTTGTCCGCAGTGATGGTCACTTTTGATTCCTCATTTCTTTCTCAGCCAGAGTTGATTGAAGAACTACTAAAAAGCGGAATGAGTGTAGCAAGAATTAATTGTGCACATGATCAGGAGTCCGTTTGGCGCTCAATGATTCAGGCGATCCGAAAAGCAGAGCAAAATACGGGACTTTCCTGCAAGATTCATCTTGACTTAGCCGGTCCAAAAATCCGTACTCTTCTACTTAAGAAAGGTAGAAAAAAAGGCAAGGTTGAATTAAAAATCGGACAAAAGTTCTGGCTGAGCGAGACTGAGAATGGTTTTGAAAAAGATGATTTGGTTGTAAGTCCAAATGAATCAAAAATTATTGAATCATTGAAAATAGGAGAAAGAGTTCTCTTTGATGATGGTATGATTTTGTGTTTGGTCAAGAGTACTGATGATAATAAGGCACTTTTAGAAGTTGTCAGGATTTCTTCAAAAAAACCATATTTAAAGGCCGAAAAGGGGATAAATTTCCCCGACACGAAATTAAATACCCCTTCACTTACAGCTTATGATCGCACGTGTCTGCCTTTTGTTGTATCCGAAGCAGATACGGTGGGTTTTTCATTTGTTCGTTCACCGGAAGATATACAACAGCTTCGAGCTGAGATGAGTCAAATTTCCAATTCTTATCCTTCAGTCATCTTAAAAATTGAAACGGCTGAATCTGTCAGAAACTTCCCATCCCTCCTTCTTGAAGGTATGAAGGATTTAAGTTTTGGAGTTATGATTGCGAGAGGTGACCTAGCGGTAGAAATCGGGTTTGAACGATTGGTTGAAATTCAAGAAGAAATATCTTGGCTCTGTGAAGCCGCACATGTTCCGGTAATTTGGGCCACTCAGGTACTAGAAAGTTTACACAAATCGGGTTTGGCTACACGGGCAGAAATAACTGATGCCGGGCGAGCAGCGATGGCCGAATGCATAATGGTGAATAAAGGTGCTCATACTTTGGAAGTTTTAAAATCCTTAAGGGAAATCGCGAAAAGAAGTCAAGGCCATCGCAGAAAAAATAGATTGCTATTCAGGCCATTGGGAATTGCAAAGTCCTTTTTCAATGTGGAATAAATTAGGACTAAGTGGATTACTGATCCTTATTCAAAATTACAGGAAGAATTTTCAGCTTTCCAGATAAGCGTTTGGTTCATCAACTCACTTGAGGGAATTCCACCTTCACCTGTGCCCAAATAACCCAATTCATTTCCATTGCAGTCATAGACTAAAAAAACTGAAAGGCAAAAAGGACAGCAGTTTCCGAAAATAAATGCTTTGCCTCCTTGGTAGTCCGCTGCTAAAACGTATTGATATTGAGCAAACTCCCCTTCTCCACCGAATTCCTTTATTTTCTCTTTAAACCAAGGAAGGTCTGAAATCTCATCATTTCCACAGACTGGAAATCTATCCTCACCTTGACAAGCGCCGAGCACCAATATGATCAATAAGGACAAGAATAGTAGTTTTTTCATGGATAGAATATAGCTAGTAATCAAAAGTGATTTGACATCGAGACGAATCAACATTTCAAATAGCTACAAATAAGAAAAAAGATTTGCCAAAGATTTCAGGGAAGTAGCCATTCTTCAACTCCTAATTTGAAGAAGAAAATTTGTTTTCTCTTTTTTTAAATGGATTTTTGGAGCGATGAACCCAAGCCACGACCTAGACGCAGTCGCGTTAAATTTCTCTCCAAACGACCTGTTATTACTGAATCTAGCTCTTGCTTTGATTATGTATGGGGTTGCTTTAGACTTGAGGGTTGAGGATTTCAAATATTTAATCAAAAACCCAAAAGCCTTTTTTCTGGGTGTCTTTGCCCAATTCCTTTTACTTCCGGCGCTTACGTTATTGCTCAATTATGTAATGAGGCCTCCTGCTTCTGTATCTCTGGGGATGTTTCTGGTAGCTGCATGTCCGGGAGGGAATGTCTCCAATTTCCTAAGTAATCTAGCGAAAGGAAATACGGCCTTATCGGTCAGCCTAACAGGGTTCTCTACGATTGGCTCTATTTTTCTTACCC
>LJXT01000053.1 GCA_001314815.1 Algoriphagus marincola HL-49 | reverse complement strand
ATACAAAACTTCGAAAAGATATTCGCCAGCAAATCATCTGTGGTGATTTCACCGGTGATCTCTCCGAGGAAATGTAGGGATCGACGGATATCCATGGCTAGGAAATCATTGGTGACTTCCTGATCCAAACCACCCAATACATCTAGCAGGGATTCTCTAGTTTTGGTCAGGCTGTCATAATGCCGAATATTGGTCACTACTGTGTTTCCGGTTTTGAATTTATCCAAATTGACAAGCTCAAGGATTCTGGCTTTTAGTGATTCAAGGTTCTCTTTTTTGCCAGCTGAAATAAAAATAGTATCCGGATGCTTCTCAGTTAACTCATTGATAATATTTGGTTTAGCCTTATCGGTTTTATTGGCTACTTTCAAAAAGGGGACGCCCAGGTTCTCCAACTTATTGATATCCCGGTTGATTTCGATCAAGTCAGTATCGCTCAAGTCAAACAGGTAAAGGATCAAGGAAGCAGTTTTCATTTTTTCCTGTGTCCTGCTTACCCCAATCTTCTCGATAGCATCCGTGGTCTCACGAAGTCCAGCTGTATCGATAAATCGGAAAATCACTCCGCCTATATTGATTTCGTCTTCGATAAAGTCTCGGGTTGTCCCTGCAATATCCGAGACAATGGCTTTTTCCTCATTCAAAAGGGCATTGAGCAGGGTAGACTTGCCTGCATTTGGTTTGCCCGCAATCACTGTCGGAACGCCATTTTTGATCACATTTCCCAGATCAAAGCTTAAAATCAGTTCCTCCACCACTCGTAAAAGCCGCTCTACTAACACCCGCAAATCATCCCGACTGGCAAACTCCACATCCTCTTCGGTGAAGTCAAGCTCGAGCTCAATCATGGAAGCAAAATGGATGAGTTGGGCACGAAGTTCCTGAATCTCCGATGAAAAGCCCCCTCTCATTTGATTGAGTGCAGCTGCATGGGATGCTTCTGAGTCCGCGTGAATCAGGTCTGCTACTGCCTCGGCTTGCGCAAGGTCAAACTGACCGTGTAAGAATGCCCGTTGGGTAAATTCCCCGGGTTTGGCTGGTCTTGCCCCGAGTTTGATAAATAATCGGATGACCTGATTGATGATATAAGAAGATCCATGAGTGGAAATCTCCACCACGTTTTCTTTGGTAAATGATTTTGGAGCGATGAAAATCGAAACCAGCACTTCATCAATTACCCGGTCCCCATCCCGGATAGTGCCAAAATGAATGGTATGACTTGCTTGTTTTTCAAGGTTTTTCCCGTGAAAAACCTGATTTGTCAATGAAATGGCGTTTTTGCCTGAAAGGCGAATAACCGCAATGGCACCTACTCCCTGCGGGGTAGCTAAGGCAATGATGGTATCATCGCGTTCTGCTAGTGAAAAACTCATAGTTTGGGGCGGAATGCCTTTTCAATCAGCTCGTTGATTCCTTCTAGAAATGCATCTGCCGGTCTATAACCCGGAAGTTGGGCGATATTCTGAAGGGTAGGCTCAATGACCACAAAATTAGGGTAGGAGCGAACGCGCATAGCCGCAGCGAGTTGAGCTTCGCTAAACTTTTTTCCCATAAAGTCGAAGGTCCGCTTAGTATCCTCCGCATTTAATTTGACCGCGTAAAAATTTTCGTTGACGTATTTGACTACTTCAGGATCAGTGAAAGTCTCCTTGTCCATTTTTTTACACCAACCACACCAATCCGTGTAGACATCCACCAAAAGCATTTTTGGGTCAGATTGATTGGCAGCTACTGCTTCCTCAAATTTGAGCCAGGTAATTTGATCTTGTGAGAAACCGATGGAAGCAAAAAACAGCAATCCAAGGGTGAGAATTAACTTTTGCATATTACGAACTAAACGGCTGTGTTTCTTTTTGGGTTCCCAAGGTGAATTTAAACTTTTTGTGAGTGAAAATTACAGATAAAAAGAAGATTATACCTGCTACGGTCACCATCATACCTGCTATCGAGGAATCGAATAGGAAGGCCAAGTAATAGCCAATCACCGAAACCATCACTCCGGTAAGTATGGTCAATTGGATCAATGGGCGTAAATCCCTGGTCCAAAGGTAGGCAGTAGCAGGTGGTACTACCAATAGTGCTACGACAAGAATTGCTCCCACTGCTTCGAAGCTACTGACTGTCGTATAGGATACCATACTCATCAATCCCAGATTGATTGCTGAGGCAGGAATACCGATGACGATTCCGAATTTTTCATCAAAGCTTGTAATCTTTAACTCTTTGTAAAACAATGTGATAAATCCCCCTACTAAAAGTAAATTTAGAATAGCTAGCCACATGATTCTAGGCCCAAAACTTTGCCCGCTGCTGTTAATCCAAAGGTCGATCGGCAGGTAAGCTATCTCTCCATAAAGGACACATTCTTGGTCGAGGTCAACCCGATAGGCAAAGACGCTAATTAGAATAATTCCGATGGCGAATAGGAGGGTGAAGGTAATGCCGATGGAAGCATCAAGCTGAACACGGGCCTTTTTGCGCAGCCAATCGATCATCAGGGTGGCAAGGATTCCTAGGATTCCTGCACCAATGATTACTTCCAACCCTCTTTGAGTTCCGGATACTAGATAACCGATGACGATTCCGGGAAGCACTGCATGCGATATCGCATCTCCTGTCATAGACATTTTGCGAAGCATCATAAATACCCCGAGTAAGCCACAGGAAATAGCAATCATCGAAGCGGTGATGATGATCAAAAAAGCGTTTTGGTCAAAGCTCATCATGGTCTCTCGGGATTTGTTCTTGGTGAGGATCGAGTTTCGGGAAGTTCAACCGGCTTTCCAGCATGGCTTCTAGGTCAGGAGTGAGCAAATGCTCGAGTTTTTCAGCGGATTCATGTACGTGATCGGGCGCAATATTCATGTATTCATTCAGATAGGATTCCCAAAGTCTATGAAGCCGAACTACTCGCTTGGCTTGATACTTTCCGGGATCTGTTAGTTTTATTAATGATTGATTTACAAATAATAAACCTTCTTTTTCTAAACTCCTGATTGAATTTTTTATAGATTTTTGCTGATGCGGGTAGAGACTTAGAAGTTCTGCTCGAGTTAGCCCTTCCTGTCCTAGTTCTCGGGCTTTGAAAATACTTTTCAGAACGTGGTCCCGCTGTGTTTTCTGAACGTAAGATCTTCGATGAAAATAGCGGGAAACCATTCCTTTCTTAGGAGCAAAGAGAAAGGAAATCAGTGCAATACTAGAAAGAATCACCACTACCCAAGGTCCTGTGGGCATTTGGGGAAGTAAGTATGAAATGTAGGTTCCGAAGATTCCGGAGAGGATAGCAAAAATGGAAGCTAATCCAAGCAGGATATTCAACTTATCTGTCCAAAATCGCGCTGCTGTACCCGGAGTGATCAGCAAAGCAGCCATCAATACTACTCCAATAGCTTGGATCCCAATGACCACTGACAAGATCAGCAGTACATCAAATACGAATCGAATCATATTCATCGGAAGTCCAACTGCCTTTCCGAATTCCGGATTGAAAACAAGAATTTGAAATTCCTTGAGCATAAAGCCTATGACCCCAATAATCAGGACAGATAGGCTTCCATAGACCCATAGGTCTCGCTCTACTATGCCGATTGCATTTCCAAAAATAAATTGATTAAGACCAGCCATTTCAGGATTTCCTGATTTTTGAATTACGGTCAAAAAGACAATTCCGATCCCAAAAAAGACGGAAAGGATCACGGCAATGATGGTATCGTCACTTAGTTTGGTATTTGATTTCAGCCAAGAACTCAGAAAAGTTGCCAAAGCCCCGGACAAGAAAGCGCCTCCGACGATGTAAAAGGGGTTTTTCTCTCCAGCAAGCATAAAGCCCAGACAGATTCCCGGAAATACCGCATGAGAGATTGCATCTCCTAAAAGGGCTTTATTGTCCAAGAAGGAAAAGGTGCCTACAAAAGCAGAACCTATTCCCAAAAGCGTAATCCCCATCACTACAAAGGCAATGGAAGAATCTTGAAATGAAAAGAAGTAGAGAAAATCGCTCATCAGCCTTTCAATGGATTAAATTCTTTCTGCCGGATCAATTCAGATACTTTGGAAAGTAAGTTGAGTTTTCCGCCGTAAGTTTTTCGAAGCAGTTCTTCTGTCACTACCTCGTTTTTTGGGCCTGAAGCGACCAAGTGAAGGTTTAGCATGATAAACCAATCGAAGTAATTAACGGCTGAGTAAATGTCATGGTGAACCACAACGACTGTTTTTCCAGCGGCGCTCATCTCCTGTAAAAGTTGGAAAATCGCCGCCTCTGTATTCATATCTACGCCTGCAAAGGGCTCATCCATCAGATACAAGTCAGCCTCTTGTGCCAGCGCTCTCGCAATAAATACGCGCTGCTGCTGTCCTCCTGAGAGTTCGGATATTTGACGATGAACAAATGCGGTCATGCCGACTTTTTCCAGGCAATCAAGCGCTAAGGTTTTTTCTTTTTTCCCCGGACGGCGGAATAAGCCTAATTTCCCGTAGGTCCCCATTAAAACTACATCGAGAACCGAAGCAGGGAAATTCCAGTCCACCGATTCCCGTTGGGGAACGTAGCTGATTCGGCTGCGGACCTCGTCTAGCGTTTGGTCGAAAAGCTTCACATAGCCACTGCTTGGCTCCACCAAGCCCATGACTGATTTAATCAAAGTAGATTTTCCAGCTCCATTAGGGCCTAAAATACCGATCAATTTGCCGGCAGGAAGTGACAGGTCTACATTCCAAAGCACGGGGCTTTGATCATAACTCACCGTCAGATCATGGATTTCCAGTATGGGGTTTTCTACTTGCTTGATCATGAGACAAGTGCTTGATAAATGATTTCCAAATTAGTTTTAATCATGCCGAGATAGGTTCCGGCAGGAGTATTTGCTGCGTCGAGACTATCTGTAAATAAGGGGCCTGCCAACTCGATCTGATGACCTTTTTGCTCACAGGCTTCTACCAGGGCCTTCAATGCTCTCGGTGATATCGTCTGCTCTGCAAAAACTGCTTTGATGTTTCGATCAATGATGAATTGAGCCAAATCTCCCAAGTCCCGAAGCCCTGGTTCACTAAGTGTGGAAAGTCCTTGAAGGCCTCTCACTTCAAACCCATAAGCCTCTCCAAAATAAGCAAAGGCATCATGGGCAGTTACCAGCGCCATTCCTTTAGCATGAAGTTCTGAAACCTTCTCCTGAATTTCCTGGTCGGCAGCGAGAAGGTCTTTTTGATAAGTTGACCAATTTCCTTGAATATAGTCCTTCCACTCAGGCTTCCAGGCAATCAATTCTTTGGCACTGTATTCCATTGCTAGCGTCCACAACTTCACATCAAACCAAATATGCGGATCTACGCTGTGAGCTTCCGGTCCAGATCGGAGGAGTTTTTCTTTAGGTAGCTCTTCGGAAATATTGATTAACCGCTGACTGAATTCAAGCTTTTCGAAGATTTCAGTCATTTTTCCTTCCAAGTACAACCCATGATAAATCACCAGATCTGCTTCAGTAAGTAGGTCCAGATCTCGTACGGAAGCCTTGTATAAATGAGGGTCGACCCCTGCAGGCATTAGCGCCCGGACATCGGCAGAATCTCCTATTATGACAGAAATAGCATCTGCCAGAATGCTGGTAGTAGCCACGATCAAAGGTTTGGATCGCGTGTCGGGGCTATCCCATTTGCAAGCCTGCAAAAGCAAGCAGAACGAAACTAAGATGAAAAGCTTTCTCATGACTGAATGGCCAAAATATTTGCAGCAACATCCTTCGACATAAAGACATTCTTCTTCTGATCTACCAGAATTTCAACTGAACCGTCGAATTCTACCTTGTCTAGGATTTTCACCCGAGCACCGATATATGCACCCACCTTATCCATGTATCGCAGGAAAGCAGCAGAGCTGTCTTTGACGGCCACGATTTGTCCACTTTGATTGACTTCCATTTCATTGATCGGCACTCTTGGTCTTGCTTTGACATCTCCAAATTCGTCAGGAATCGGATCGCCATGCGGGTCAAACTTGGGGTAGTTCAAATAGGCATCAAGACGCTGAATGAGTAGGGGAGACTGAATGTGCTCCAACTCCTCGGCTACTTCATGAACTTCATCCCAGGCAAAGTTTAATTTTTCAACCAAGAAGACCTCCCAGAGTCGATGCTTTCGGACAGTTTGAAGCGCTAGCTTTTTTCCCTCGGGAGTGATGTTCACCCCGTAATATTTCCGATAGCTGATTACTTCTTTTTCGCTCAGCTTCCGAAGCATGTCAGAGACAGAGGCAGGCTTGGTTTTAATCTCAGCTGCGATGTCATTTGTCGAGACAGATTTGGTTCCTTCCTCTGAGAGGTGATAGATGGCTTTCAGATAGTTTTCCTCGGCTACAGTCAAATTCATATTACAATGCTTTGAAACAAAGGTAAAAATTAATTTAGAAATGGCTAAAAATATTTTTTATAAAAGCTAAATTGTGTGTGGATAAGCCCAAATTTGATGTGGGTTTGATTTTAGATGTGTCTAAAATAAAATTAAGTATGGTTGTAAAAATTGATTAAAATATTAATAAACAGCTATTTATATATTATTTTAGCTACAAAAATCTTCTATGATAAGGTCTGGCGCCAAGTTTCCATTTTTGAATTTTCGGTTTCCAAACAGGCGTATAAGGTGGATAAGTGTGGAAAGTTTTCCACCTCATTTGGGATTAGGAGGATAGGGAATCTAGAACCGAAAGAAGTTTCTCCCCTTCAGTTTTCCAGTGAAAAACTTCCGGAATTTTCTCCAGAAAAAAGTCTTGATCCAGACCTGAAATAAATTCCTTAACTGCTTCCTGAGTATTCTGAAAATCTACCGAAAGTCCCATTTTATGGGATGAGACAAAGTCAGTCCATGTAGGATTTTCTTGAATAATAACGGCTGTATTTAATGCTCCTGCTTCAAAAAGTTTACTCGGAATTTTCCGAGCTAAAGCCTTATGATTTTGGTAGGGCAACAGCAAAAAATCAGTCCCATAAATGGCATCCAAAACCTCGGTATAAGGGATAGGATCAGAAGACAATTCAAGAGAAATCTGGGGATGATTCTTGTATTGATCAAGAAGAATTTTCTGGAAATATTCCAAGGTGACATGGCCGAAAACCCGCAATTTGCTTTGGGGAAAACGCTCCAAAATTTGGAGGAAAAATTGAATTCCTTTTTCCGTTCCGTAAGCCGGTGTAATGGTCCCCGTCAAGAGAAATTCAAAGGCTTCCTTTTCCTTAAAAACTATTGTAGGCTTGGGATGGTATTTGGGTCCACTGTACATATTCTCCAAGATGACAAATGGTTTTTTACTTGGCATTTCATCTTGATAGCATTTTTCAGCCAGGAGAAAGTAATCGATTCTATTATTGTCCTCAGATTTTTCAATTAGCCACTTGGCCAGCTTTACTTTCCAAGTTGATCTGTTTGGAATCAAGTTTAGATTTGCAAGGTAGTTTTCCTGCACATCGTAAATGATTCGAAAGCCCAAGTAGGGTTTGAGTATTTTTGCAGGAATCAAATACTCCCAAGTACAGCAAATCAGGATTTTTGGCTTGACGATTAGGCAGTATTTGAAAAACCTAAAAATGGAAACAATTCGCTCCAATCGAGATTTTGTATTAGTAATCGAAATAAAAAATCGGTCATTTTGAGGATTTAAGACCGCTTTTGATGAAAAACCTATGAAGTTTAGATCGTATTTATTTGTTTCACGCAGCGTTTGACCCAATCTCCAAAAAGCCCTCGCATCTTTCGCAGGTTTGAGCGAAGAAGCGATTAGGACAGGGATTTTCTGGGAAAAACCTTTAGACATAATCGAAACTAACCAAAAATATGGAACTGAAAACCATCATCGAAAAAGCTTGGGAAAATAGAGAGCTTTTGAAAGAAAAGGACACCGAAATTGCTATCAAGACTGTCATCGCTGATTTGGATGCGGGAAGTCTTCGAGTAGCAGAACCACTGGAGGATGGAAACTGGCAAGTGAATGACTGGGTTAAGAAAGCAGTCATCTTGTATTTCCCAATTCAAAAGATGCAGACGATAGAAGTGGGGCCTTTTGAGTTTCATGATAAAATGGCTCTCAAGACCAATTATGCGAAACAAGGTGTCCGAGTAGTACCTCATGCGGTAGCTCGATATGGTGCGCATTTGGCATCTGGAGTGGTCATGATGCCAAGTTATGTTAATATCGGCGCTTTTGTGGATAGTGGCACGATGGTTGATACTTGGGCGACGGTCGGATCCTGTGCTCAGGTCGGCAAAAACGTTCATTTGAGTGGTGGAGTGGGACTTGGAGGAGTTTTAGAACCGGTGCAGGCTGCTCCCGTGATCGTGGAAGATGGTGCATTCATAGGATCCAGAGCTATCGTGGTAGAAGGTGTCCGAATAGGAAAGGAAGCCGTACTTGGAGCAGGAGTGACGCTTACGGCTAGTTCTAAGATCATTGATGTCACGGGTGATAAGCCGGTAGAGTACAAGGGCTATGTTCCACCAAGATCTGTGGTGATCCCTGGATCCATTCCAAAAGAATTTGCAGCGGGAACTTTTCAAGTGCCATGCGCTTTAATTATTGGTCAGAGAAAAGCTTCTACAGATTTGAAAACATCACTCAATGATGCGTTAAGAGAAAACAACGTAGCAGTGTAAACCAACTAGTATGAATAGCATTTATCGAGTAGGAATAGTCGTGCTTTTGAGTTCGGCTATTTTTGCATGTGGTGGAAAAAATGGAAACCAAGGCGATGTTGCCTTTAACCAAGGAGCCTACGAAGAGGCAGTGGAAGAGTATTCCAAGGATCTGAAGTACAACCCAAAAAATGTGGTTTTGCTTTATAACCGGGGAAGAGCTCATGAAGAACAAGGTCAATTGGACTCTGCACTTGCAGACTTTGAATCTGCTTTGGAGATTGATCCGAATAACTTCCAGGTCCTTTTGGCGATTTCAAATTTCCACTATACCCAAAACAATTATGAAAAAGCGATGCTTTTTGCTTCCAGAGCAGAGGAAATATCCGGTGCTCCAGCATCAGCATCCTTTATGAAAGGTCGGGCAATGCACCAATTGGGTTATACGGAAGACGCCTTGAAGGCTTATGGCAATGCCATTAAATTGGATAAAAATTATGCTCCTGCTTACTTTAACAGAGGCATGTTAAAGTTAGCTTTGAAAAGAAAACGGAGCGCTTGTGAAGATTTTCAATTGGCAAAGGGTCTTGAATATGAAGCAGCCAATGATGCAATCTTAAAATATTGTAAATGATAGAAAAAAGCTGATTGGATTTCAATCAGCTTTTTTTGTGCTTTAATTTTCACTTTTTGATTCCGCATGATCATGCTCATGTTCTTTATGATCACAGATTGCATCAGAGGCAATTTTCCCAAACCCCAAGCAAGTTTTGCATTCGCTGATCTCCTTTAGTGAACCCTTACAAGTAGGACATTCCAGCCTTCCTTTTCCATTGCAGCGATCACATTCATAATATTCTATGATATTGAAAATATTTCTTTTGGTGATCATGCCGGTGGCAGCGCATCGGCTACAACCTACGACTCCTGCACCTCTACAGTAGCTACAGTCCTGTTCAGTATTTTTAGCTCCTTGGCAGGTTTCGCATAGCTCGTATCTGTAACCCTTCGTATCGCAGAGATTACATGCTCTGATGGCTTGTAAGGGTTCTTTAAGTTGCCCCTGAAGGTTTTTTGCCAATTCATAATTTTGACCTTTGAAGCCATTCAGATCAAAATATTTGTCCAAAAAACTGGCAGAATTATCATACTGCCCTAGTTCGAAAAGTGTCAATGCAAAGAAATAGGGCATCTCTTCCGGTAAAGGCAGCCCCGAATCAATCAAGTTCCGGAAAATGGAGTTTGCAGTTTCGTAATCCTCACGCTCCATGGCTGCTAATGCTCCGGTCATCCAGCGGTCAGTTTGTCCCAAATTTGGAATAGCTTGGGCCTTAAGAATTGAGGGGGTAGCGAGAATAGAAACTACGATCAGAAATTGGAGAGTGATTTTCACCTAGGGAAGCCTTTTTAAATTGAATTTTAAATATCTCACTCTAAATCGAATTTTGAAATTAATGTTTCCTAAATGGTTTTAATAACATTTGTCTTTTTCCGTTTCACAAACAAAAAATTGTATTTATTTTGAAAAAAATTATGTTGCCGTAAGGCATATGTTTAATCTCAAAATTATTTTAAAATGGGAAAACCAATTGACTCAATCGAAGGTATCGGACCAGCATACAAGGCTAAGCTGGCAGAAGCTGGCGTAAAATCTGTAGAAGGTCTACTTGACGCTGGAGCTTCTAAATCTGGCAGACAAAAACTTGCCGAGCAGACAGGTTTAGATGCCAGTCAAATTTTGAAGTGGGTAAATATGGCTGATCTTTTCCGAATCAATGGAATTGGGGGACAGTTTGCCGAGTTATTGAAAGCAGCTGGTGTTGATACTGTAAAGGAGCTTAGAAACCGAAACGCTGAAAACCTACATGCAGCTTTGACAAAAACCCAGGAAGAAAAAGGATTGACTAAAGTTGTTCCCAATGCAGATAAAGTAGCCGGTTTTATTGAGCAGGCTAAGTCTTTGGAGCCTAAAGTCACCTACTAATCAATCACAAATTTGGCTTAGATAAAGACCTTTTTGCCTGCGCAAAAAGGTTTTTTTGTAGTTTTAGATTTTTAAAAAATTTTAAATAATGAGTAAGAGAGATAGCTTTGTTGATGTTTTGACTGAGGGTCAAATATACAAAAAGGATTTTATCACCTTGGGCACAGGAATTCTAGACGGAGAAGCCATCACAGAGGCTAATGTCAAAGTTCCACTTAAAACCATGAACAGGCATGGGTTGATTGCCGGAGCTACCGGTACAGGAAAGACCAAAACGCTTCAAGTGATTGCCGAGCAACTTTCTTTGAAAGGTGTTCCCTCTGTCCTGATGGACCTCAAGGGAGACTTATCAGGCCTCGCCAAACCAGGAGAAGCAAAGGATTTTATCATTAGCCGGTCCGAAAAAATTGGGGTGGATTATAATCCCCAAGGTCTTCCGGTAGAGCTGATGTCCATTTCGGATGAAAAAGGTGTCAAGCTCAAGGCAACCGTCTCCGAATTTGGTCCGGTTCTCATGTCTCAAATTTTGGAATTGAACGATACGCAGCGTGGAGTAATGGCACTTGTGTTTAGATATTGTGACCTGCATCATTTGCCGCTTTTAGATTTGAAGGATCTGAAGCGCGTTCTGCAGTTTATCATCAATGAAGGCAAAGAGCAGATCAAAGCGGAATTTGGGCAGGTTTCATCCGCTTCGGTAAATACCATCATGCGTAAAATCATCGAATTGGAGCAGCAGGGTGCGGATAAGTTTTTTGGAGAACGATCCTTTGAAGTCAATGATTTTGTACGAACTGAAGATGGAAAAGGGGTGATTTCAATCATTCGCCTGACCGATATTCAAAGCAAGCCGAAGCTATTCTCGACCTTTATGCTCAGCCTCCTTTCAGAAGTCTACGAGACATTTCCTGAGCAAGGAGATGCGGATCAGCCCAAACTATGTATTTTCATCGATGAGGCTCATTTGGTCTTTTCAACTGCATCGAAAGATCTCTTGGAAAAGATAGAAGCCATCGTCAAACTCATTCGATCCAAAGGAGTGGGTGTTTATTTCTGCACACAAACTCCCACTGATGTTCCGGATTCAGTTTTGGGTCAGTTGGGTTTGAAAGTGCAACATGCACTGCGGGCTTTCACGGCAAAAGATCGAAAAGCTATCACAAAAACTGCTGAAAATTATCCCATTACTGAGTTTTATGATACAGCCGAAACCCTGACTTCTATGGGAATCGGAGAGGCTCTAATTACTGCTTTGAGCGAAAAAGGTATCCCAACGCCTTTGGCGCATACCTTGGTCAGAGCTCCAATTTCGAGAATGGATATTCTCAGCACCTCCGAGATTGATGATTTGGTAAGCAATTCGAGCTTGACTGCGAAATACAATGTTCACTTAGACAGAGAGTCAGCCTTCGAGATGTTGAATTCAAAGCTTGATGAAGTCGAAAAAGAGCAGGAAAAAGCAACCTTACCCGGACCAAAACCTAGGACAACAACTCGCACAACGCAGGACGAATCTTTGATTGAAGAACTGAGTAAAAATACCATGGTCAGGCAAATCGGTCGAACGATCTTTCGAGAATTGACCCGAGGAATTCTTGGATCATTCTCTAGAAGAAGGTAGCGCATTTAAAATATTGTAAATCAGTATAATAAATTGAAAATAATTATTGTCGGTGGGGGAGCTGCTGGCTTTTTTGCTGCAATCCATGCCGCATCAAAAGGCCGGGAGGTTTATATTTTGGAAAAGAGTCCAAAGCTTTTATCCAAAGTGAAAATCTCGGGCGGTGGCCGATGCAACGTGACTCATCGGCTGATGCCCAATAGCCAACTGGTCAAAAACTATCCCAGAGGTGAAAAATTCTTGAAAAAGGCTTTCACGCACTTTTCTATTCCCGATACCTGGACTTGGTTTGAAAGTCGGGGAGTAAAGCTTAAAACGGAGTCCGACGGACGCGTATTTCCCCAATCAGATAGCAGCCAAAGCATCATAGATGCATTGATGAGGGCATCTGCAGATGCAGGTGTCAAAATTGAAACCCGACAAGCTGTTGAGTCTATCAAAGAGCAAAATGGCAAGTATATTTTATCGGTGAGTGGAAATGAAATCACAGCTGATAAATTAATTATTGCCTCAGGAGGAAGTCCTAGCAGTTCTGGTTATTCCTTTTTATCAAACTTAAATCATAAAATCAATCCGCCGATTCCTTCCCTTTTTACCTTTAATACACCCAGAAATCCCATTCGGGAATTGATGGGTTTATCCGTGCCTCAGGCGCATATTCGCCTTGCTGGGACAAAGCTTTCTTATCAAGGGCCTCTTTTAATTACCCACTGGGGAGTGAGTGGGCCTGCTGTACTCAAACTTTCAGCCTTTGGGGCTAAATGGCTTTTTGATCAGCATTATCGGGCTGAAGCCATTATAAATTGGGATGTGGGCATGAGTGAGCAGGGCTGGGAAGCGATTATTAGAGGTTTCAAGGAAAAGCATCCTGCAAGGAAAGTCAGGAATTATCCCTTAAATGAATTACCCAATAGACTTTGGGAGTTTTTAATCAGTGAATCCGGTATTGATTCGGAAACTGATTTTGGAAATCTGTCCAAAAAACAGATTAACCGATTGGTTCAAAATCTTTTTTGCTTTATTTTGACCATCGAAGGAAAGACTACTTACAAGGAGGAATTCGTCACCTCTGGAGGAATCGATCTGAAAGAAGTCAATCCACACACCATGGAAAGTATTTATCACCCAAATATTTTCTTTGCGGGAGAAGTTCTGGATCTAGACGGCATCACTGGAGGTTTTAACTTTCAGGCTGCTTGGACTACAGGATATCTTGCAGGAAAGTCTACCCATTAAAGCCCTCTCATGAAATTAGATTCCACGGTATTATCTCAAAAGATATTAGAAATGTCTGAAGGAGACGAGGATTTCAAAATTGAACTCACTTCAGCCATTCATTCCGGCCTACTGGAGCTCAGACAGCAATATTCTTTGGGAAAAGAAAATGCCGACCTAGAGATCATTCAGCAGATTAGGCACAAAGTCAAACCGACCTTGGCGATGTTTGACTTTGATGAACTTTCAGAATCTTTGCAGGAGGGAAAATCTATATTAGAAAGTGAGGGATTTGGGAAGAATTTTGAAGCTCATTTCGAAGACTTCAGGTCAAAGCTTGATGGAGTTATAGAGGAAGTATCCGTATTAAAGGATACGATGAATTGATCTTTTTTCATTAAAAAATCGAGTGCTTAAAAAAAATGGAGCAACCACTCGGAGCTCCAATTTTTAGTGACCCTATGAAATACATTTACATTGGCAAAAGTATCGCTTGAATGTGTTTTGAATTTGATCTCAATATCAACAACTTGTGATGTTTTTTATTGACTTACTTTCATGCCTGTCAAACCAACTACTTACCAAGGACCTCCTTTTTATCTCTTTAATGGACATTTAGAAACCATTATTCCAAGTCTTTATAGAAAGATTGATGGTTTGAACTATCTGAGAGAAAAAATTCCTACTCCAGATAATGATTTTCTGAATCTGGATTGGTCCAAAGTAGGTTCCCCACGACTTCTAATCATTTCCCATGGCTTGGAAGGAGACTCTGAGCGGCATTATGTAAGAGGCTTAGCAAAGCTTTTCAATAATAAACAAATTGACGTCCTCGCTTGGAATAATCGCAGTTGCGGTGGAGAAATGAACCTGCAGCCGGTTCTCTATCATCATGGAGCAGATTATGATTTGAAGACCGTGATTTCCCATGTGGTGGACAAATATGATTATGAGGAGATCTTCCTCACAGGTATCAGTATGGGTGGTGCACAGACCCTAAACTACCTGGGAAAAAATAGTGATGACTTGCCTGCTCAAATCAAAAAAGCAGCTGTTTATTCTACTCCTTGCAATCTGCCTTCCAGTGCAGCGACATTGAAGAGTCGAAGAAATGTTTTCTACAAAAAGCGCTTTTTGGGCAAATTGAAGAATAAAATGCGTCGTAAAGCGCTTCAATACCCTGATTTGATTGACTTGGATTTACTGGAACAGGTCCAGGATTTTGATTCATTTGACACCCTTTTCACAGCCAAATTACATGGTTTTGAAGATGCTAGGGATTTTTATCAGTCTGCGAGCCCTGAGCCTTGGATTGAAAAGGTTTCAATCCCGACATTGATCGTCAATGCATTGAATGATCCCCTTTTGGGTAGGGAATGCTATCCAGTAAAATTAGCTGAACGAAAGTCAGAAATCATTTTAGAAATGCCCAAAAGGGGCGGGCATACAGGCTTTATACTTTCCAAAGATGAATTTACTTGGGCAGAATATCGCTTTTTAAGATTCTTTTTGGAAGAATAGTAGCCGATTTATTTAAATTGGAATTTAGAACCCAAAATTGAATTAGAGAAGGATTAGCCTCTTGTTATCCCTCCGTAAATTACTTTAATCATGAGAAAACTATTTTTCTTTTCCATTCTAGTATTTTTCTTCCTCACACTTTTTTTGATGTGGTATTATTCCTTTCGGGATTTCAGTTTGGGATATTTTGTTTTAGGCATTTTAGGCGTTTTGACGGCCCTTGGCATCTATGATTCCCTACAATCCAAGCATGCAATACTTAAGAATTTTCCTGTAGTCGGACACTTTCGTTATCTCTTGGAATCCATTAGTCCGGAGATTCAGCAATATTTCATTGAAAGCAACACTGACGGAAAGCCATTTAATAGGAATCTCCGCTCTCTTGCCTATCGCAGGTCAAAAAGTGTCAATGACACCCATCCATTCGGAACTCAGCGAGACTTGGATGGAGAAGATTATTTGGCATTGAGACATTCCATTTATGCAGTTCACCCAAAGGAAGAAGATCTTCGGGTTACCATCGGTTCAGAGTTTTGCAAACAGCCCTATTCAGCTTCTATTTTCAATATTTCTGCCATGAGTTTTGGTTCGCTTTCTTCCAATGCGATTAAAGCTTTGAATCTAGGTGCTAAAAAGGGCAAGTTCTTTCACAATACAGGGGAGGGAGGAATTTCTCCCTACCATCTGCAAGGTGGAGATATTTGTTGGCAAATAGGTACAGGTTATTTTGGTTGCCGGGATGAAGAGGGGAATTTCAATCCGGATATGTTTCAGGAAAAAGCAAAACTTCCTGAGGTCAAACTCATAGAAATCAAAATTTCCCAAGGTGCCAAACCAGGCCATGGAGGAGTTTTACCAGGTGTAAAAAACACCCCGGAAATCGCCTACATTCGGGGACTAAAAGCCGGAACAACGGTCTTATCACCACCATCACATTCTGCTTTCTCAGACCCAAAAAGCCTGATTCAGTTTGTCGAGAAATTAAGAAATTTATCAGAAGGGAAACCAATCGGTATTAAACTCTGCATCGGTAGGACAGAGGAATTCATCGAAATCTGCAAGGAAATGGTGGCTCAAAACTGCTGGCCGGATTTTATTACCATTGACGGTGCTGAAGGTGGGACAGGTGCTGCACCTCTTGAGTTTTCGGATAGTGTGGGCCTACCGCTGGAGCCAGCCTTGATTTTTGTACGAGCAACACTCGAAAAGTACAACCTCCGTGAAAAGGTCAAAATCATTGCTTCTGGTAAGATTTTGAGTGCTTTTTCTATAATAAAAAATATTGCCTTGGGAGCGGATGCTTGTAATTCTGCCCGCGGATTTATGTTCAGCTTGGGATGTATCCAAGCCTTGCGCTGCAATACGAATGAATGTCCAACGGGAGTAGCTACTCAGCGCCGGGGATTAGTAAAAGGCCTGGTCGTCAATGATAAATCCGAGCGGGTTTACAATTTTCATAAAAACTCTGTCAAGGCAGTCAGCGAACTTTTAGGCGCAGCAGGTCACTATCATACCGAGGAGCTAAGCGTGCATGATTTGGTCAAAGGTGATGAAATGATCAAGCTCGCAAACCGCTATTTCCCGGATACGGTTAACACCCAAGTTTAGTCAAACCGCTTTAAAGCCATTTCTGCCACTGTTCCACCGATGGAGAGTGAACTCGTAGCTGCTGGGGAAGGGGCATTCAATACATTGATCGCATGGGCAGACTCACGAATGGCAAAATCATCCAAAAGTCCTCCAGTTCGATCACAAGCTTGAGCACGAACCCCCGCACCACCATCGACTAGGTCAGATTCTTGGATTTCAGGAATCAATTCCTGCAAGGCTTTGGTGAAGGCCGATTTTGAAAAAGATCGATAAAGTTCCCCAAAACCGGTTTTCCAGTATTTGGCTGCTACTTTTTGAAAGCCGGGCCAAGCTAAGGTTTCGGTAAGCTCAGGAAGGGAAATCTGTGATTTATTGTATCCTTCCCGTTTAAAGGCCAGTACCGCATTGGGTCCTGCTTCAACACCTCCTTTTTTCATTCGGGTAAAATGCACTCCCAAGAAGGGGAAATTGGGGTCAGGAACCGGGTAAATCAGATTTTTGACGAGGTATTCTTTATCCTGCTTTAGTTTGTAGTATTCTCCGCGGAAAGGGATGATTTTCACATCCTTGATCTGCTCATCAGTCAGTTTGGCAACCTTATCTGAGTAGAGGCCGGCACAGTTGATGACTAATTTAGCTTCAAATTTTCCTTTTGAAGTTTCAATGTGATTGATAGCTTCCTTCGAATTGATTTCCATCACTTTATGACCAAGAAATATTTCTCCACCCTTTTGAAGAATTTTTCTTCCATAAGCCAAAGCAACTTGATAATAATCCACGATTCCTGTTTGAGGCACGTGCAATGCCGCTACTCCTGCACAGTGAGGCTCATATTCTTTCAGCTCTTCTAAAGTGATCTTCCGAGTACCTGTAAGCCCGTTTGCTAGGCCTCTTTCTAGCAGGACATTCAGTAAAGGCTTCTGTTCTTCTCGGGTTGCTACGACTACTTTCCCGGTGATTTCGAAGGGGATTTTTTCTGCTTTGCAAAAATCAATTAATTCATGGTAGCCTCTGATACAATTGGTGGCTTTCAATGATCCCGGCTTGTAATACAATCCAGAGTGAATCACCCCAGAATTGTTGCCAGTCTGATGCTTAGCCAGCTGGTCTTCCTTCTCAAACAAAGCAATTTTCAACTCGGGTCGCTCATTTAGGATTTTCAATCCTGTAGCAAGTCCCACTATTCCTCCTCCTATGATAGCAATGTCGTAAAGCATTTCTTCCTGTTTTGAACCCCAAATATAGGGTAGGGACTTTTAACTTTTCCAGTACAACCCAAGGAATGATTTGGTCGTTTTTGGAAAAATTCACGTTTCTACTCCGAGAAACCGCTCAAAATGAATTTAATTTGCCATCCTTAAGTTTCAGGGAAAACCTATTTGATGAACCGAGTTTCACTTTTCTTTTTACTGTTTTTGATTTCCCAGTTTTCCTACGGACAGTTCCGGATCAAGGGAAAAGTTACTGATGCAGAAACAGGAGACCCCATTCCCTTCGCAGCGGTATTAATCAAAGGCACTGGAACTGGGATGAATACGGATTTTGAGGGTTTTTATGATTTGGAAATAAAAGCGGCCGCAGACAGCATTCAGGTTAGCTACCTAGGCTATATCACCCAAGTCAAGCCCATTGCCAATTCCCCTGAGCAAACCATCAATTTCCAACTTCGGCCATCTGATTTTGAATTAGAAGCTTTTGTCTTTGAGGCTGGAGAAAATCCCGCTTTTGAAATCATCCGGAAAGCAGTGGAGAGAAGAAAGGACTTTGATAAACGAAGTCTGGAGGCCTACGAAACGAAGAATTACACCAAAATCGAGATTGATATTGATCAGGTTTCCGAGGAATTCCGACAGCGGAAAACCGTGCAGAAAGTTACTTCGGTGCTGGACAGCATTCGCCAATTGACCAATGATGAGGGAGAAAAGATTCTGCCGGTTTTCTTTTCGGAGACAGTCAGTAGATTTTATTTTCGAAATAATCCACTGTTAAGAAAGGAAGTCGTTGAAAAATCCAAAGTCACCGGGGTAGGTATCACCGACGGTTCCACAACTTCTCAGATTACCGGTTCGGCTTTTCAGGAGTATAATTTTTACAGAAACTGGCTGACTATTCTAGAGAAGGAATTTGTATCGCCTATAGCTGATGGTTGGAAGACCTTTTACGACTATGATTTGATGGATTCGGTTTTGGTGGGTCAGGACACTTGCTATCAGCTTCAGGTCTATCCAAGGCGGGAACAGGACTTGGCTTTTTCCGGTACTATTTGGATCAAAAAGGAAGATTACTCGCTCAAGCAGGTGGATTTGACCGTGCCCAATTCTGCCAATCTCAATTTCATCGAGCGAATTAAAATCCAACAAGAACTGGAGCCGACAGAAAAAGGTCCACTAATTCCAAAACGAACACGGGTTCAAATCAAAATCGGACAGGTGACGCAAAATACAGCAGGTCTTTTGGCAAAGTTTTATACCGCCACAGACAGTGTCAAATTAAGTGAACCCAAGGCAACAAAATTTTTCAACAATGCCGTGGAGCTTAAACCTGATTTTGGCGAGGCGAGTGAAGAATTTTGGGTGGCAAATCGCATGGATCCGCTTTCTTCTGAGGAGTTAGCCGTTTTGCAAATGGTAGATACGCTGAAGAAGATTCCCGTCATTCGCTTTTATTCGGAAGGATTAAAGTTTTTTGCCACGGGCTTTTTGCCAGTTGGAAAAATCGATTTGGGACCTTGGACAGAATTTGGAAACTACAACAATGTCGAAGGGCTGCGGGGTGGTTTTGGACTTCGGACGAATTATAAATTCTCTAAAAAATGGGCTTTTCAAGGTTATTTGGCTTATGGCTTCACAGATCAGCGATTTAAATACTCCGTTTCTGCCAAAAATATCCTAGATCGAAAACATTGGACGACGCTCGAATTGAAATCCACTCGGGAAATCGACCAGGTGGGATTGGAGATGGAATCCTTGGAGGGAAATTCCATATTCCTGGCAGCAAGCCGATTTGGGACACTGAGAAGGCCCTTTATCAGTACCTCGCAGCAGTTGAATTTTGATCGGGAGTTTTTCAAGGGATTTCTTTTTCGTACCGGAATTAGAAGAGCTCAGTTTGATCCGCTTTTTGATTTTAACTTTATAGAAAAGGGCACGGGCGAACTGAAGTCTGATTTCCAAACGACCGAGTGGAGAGCAAGCCTTCGCTACGGTCGGGATGAGATTATTTTGATCAACGACAATGAGCGCTCCTCTTTGGGTCCATCCAAATGGCCCATCTTGGAATTGAATTATGCCCGAGGCTTTGATTGGCTAGGAGGGGAGATCGATTATCAAAAACTGAGCTTTTACCTCTATCAGCGATTGAATATGGGACTTTTTGGGGTTTCGCGCTATGAATTGGATGCGGGGAAAGTATTTGGTGAGGTGCCTTATCCCATCTTGAAAAACCATCTGGGAAATGAGACCCTTTTCTACACGACTGCGGCTTTTAATACGATGAATTTCAACGAATTCGCTTCTGATCAATTTATCAGTTTGCGCTACAGACATTTTTTCGAAGGCTTTCTGCTCAACCGAATCCCACTGATGCGGCGACTAAAATGGCGGGCGGTTGCCAATGCCAATTTCCTCATGGGATCGGTTTCTGACCAAAACATCAATAATATTCCTGCTTTTGGACCTGATGGGACAGCCTTAGAAAGCTTTGGAAGATTAGATCCCACCCGACCTTACATCGAACTGGGCTATGGGATAGAAAACATCTTTAAATTTTTCAGAGTAGATTTTTTTCACCGCATGACCTATTTGGATATGCCTGAGGCTAGGCCTTTTGTGGTCAAAGTGAGTGCGCAGATTATTTTGTAATTGAATATTGAGTCTCTTCAAATTTTTCCTTTGCATGCACTTATTGCATATTTGCATCTTAAACCAAATGCCTGTTTGTAAAGGCTTACCTATTTTATGTCACAACAAATTAAAATTACCCTTCCGGACGGTTCGGAGAGGGCGTATGAAAAAGGTACTACCGGACTACAGATTGCTGCCAGTATCAGCGAGGGTTTAGCTCGGAATGTCCTAGCCGCAAAAGTCAACGGTCAGGTATGGGATGCTACCCGTCCGATTGAAGAAGACGCCAAGCTTCAATTGTTGACTTGGAATGATGAAGAAGGTAAAAATACCTTCTGGCACTCCTCTGCCCACTTATTAGCTGAGGCTCTGGAAGCCCTCTATCCGGGGATCAAATTTGGAATTGGACCTCCGATTGAGACAGGTTTTTATTACGATGTGGATTTTGGAGATCACAAACTGGAAGGAGAGGAGCTAGAAAAAATTGAGCAAAAGATGGTCGAACTGGCTCGGGAGAAGAATGAGTATATCCGAAAGGCCATTTCAAAGAAAGATGCAATTGCTTACTATCAGGAAAAAGGCGATGAGTATAAGCTGGATCTTTTGGAAGGTCTGGAAGACGGTTCGATTACTTTCTACGAGCAGGGAAGTTTTACGGATCTCTGTCGTGGCCCACACATTCCCAATACCGGTTTTATAAAAGCAGTCAAGCTGACCAATATCGCCGGCGCTTATTGGCGTGGAGATGAAAGTCGTAAAATGCTGACTCGAATCTATGGCGTGACTTTCCCCAAAGCAAAAGAGCTTCAGGAATACCTTACTTTATTGGAAGAAGCGAAAAAGCGGGATCACCGGAAGATCGGGCGGGAATTGGAGTTGTTTACTTTTTCAGAAAAAGTAGGTCAGGGGCTACCGCTTTGGTTGCCGAAGGGTACACTTTTGCGGGAGCGATTGGTTGCTTTTATGAAAAAAGCCCAGGATAAATCGGGTTATGAGCAAGTGACTACACCCCATATTGGCCATAAGGCACTCTACGAAACCTCCGGTCACTATGAAAAGTACGGGAAAGATTCATTTCAGCCCATTGCTACTCCTCATGAAGGGGAAGAGTTTTTGTTGAAACCGATGAACTGCCCCCATCACTGCGAGATATATAAGCATAAGCCTAGATCCTATAAAGATCTGCCGATTCGCTATGCTGAGTTTGGTACCGTTTATCGATACGAGCAAAGTGGTGAGTTGCACGGTTTGACCCGCGTTCGAGGCTTTACTCAAGATGATGCACACATTTTCTGTCGCCCTGAGCAGGTCAAGGAAGAGTTTATCAAAGTAATTGACTTGGTGTTGTATGTCTTCAAAGCCTTAGGTTTTGAGGATTACACCGCGCAGGTATCCCTTCGTGACCCAGAAAACAAGCAAAAATATATCGGTACAGATGAAGCTTGGGAAAAGGCGGAAGCGGCTATTATCGAAGCCGCCGCTGAGAAAGGACTGGAAACAGTTACTGAA
Organism: Algoriphagus marincola HL-49; assembly: GCA_001314815.1. Lineage (GTDB taxonomy): Bacteria > Bacteroidota > Bacteroidia > Cytophagales > Cyclobacteriaceae > Algoriphagus > Algoriphagus marincola_A. The sequence goes on along the minus strand of LJXT01000053.1, from coordinate 2,651 downwards.
TTAGGAGAGGCTGCTTTCTACGGTCCAAAGCTTGACTTCATGGTGAAGGATGCCTTAGGCAGAAAGTGGCAGTTGGGAACCATTCAGGTAGATTATAACCTTCCGGAGCGTTTTGAGCTTGAATACATTGGTTCGGATAATTCAAAGCATAGACCTGTGATGATTCACCGGGCGCCATTTGGCTCTTTGGAGCGATTTGTCGCGGTCTTGATTGAGCATTGTGCCGGTAATTTCCCACTTTGGTTAGCGCCAGAGCAATTGATTATCTTACCTATTTCTGAGAAATTTAAGGACTATGCCGAGCAGGTCAAAGCGGAGCTTGATGATGCCGGGATCACCGGAAGTATAGATAATCGTGATGAGAAAATAGGGCGTAAGATTCGGGATGCCGAAGTGAAGAAAGTGCCTTTCATGCTTATCGTGGGCGAAAAAGAGGCTGCTGAAGGAAGGCTATCTGTCAGAAAGCATGGCGAGGGAGACCTTGGTAGCCATACGGTAGATGGATTTATCCAGTATTTTCAAGGGATCATCGCAGAATCATTAAGCAAATAATAATTTCGTAAAATATTCTTCTGCTTTTTTGAATTGGAAATAATTCCGATATTTGCAGTCGATTTCATTAAAATAAACTAAGTAATTTGAGAAACAACAGACAACCAAACCGAGGTCGGAGAGAAGAACCATACAAGGTAAATGAAAGAATACGAGCTAGAGAAGTTCGTGTCGTAGGAGAATTCATCGAGGGTGGAAACGCTCTGATGGCTACTGACAAGGCTTTAAGATTAGCGAGAGAAAATGACCTGGATTTGGTGGAGATATCCCCGAATGTGGATCCTCCTGTTTGTAAAATTTTGGATTACGCCAAGTTTAAGTACGAGCAGAAGAAGAAGCAGAAAGAAATCAAAGCCAATGCTGCGAAGGTAGTTTTGAAAGAAATCCGATTCGGTCCGAATACCGATGATCATGATTTTAATTTCAAGCTAAAGCATGCAATCAACTTCCTAAAAGAAGGAGCAAAGGTCAAAGCCTATGTGCACTTCGTGGGTAGAAGTATTGTATTTAAGGAGCGGGGAGAAATGCTTCTTTTGAAGTTTGCCCAAGCACTGGAAGATTACGGTGCAGTAGAGCAGCTTCCCAAGCTCGAAGGAAAGCGAATGAATATTTTCATCGCGCCCAAGAATAAAAAATAATTTCAACCAACTAAAAATAGCTAAAATGCCTAAAGTAAAAACCAAATCTTCCGCTAAGAAGCGATTCGCTTTGACCGGAACAGGAAAAATCAAAAGGAAGCACGCTTATAAAAGCCACATCCTGACTAAGAAAGCCACCAAGAGAAAGCGTAATCTGACCAAAACTGGTTTGGTTCACGAGTCTGATGAGGGCCGAGTACGTGACATGTTGAGAATCTGATCAGCCTGTCTATCAATTAATTAAGGTTTATTTATTCACCAGATGCTTCGGTAAAAAAGATCTCGAGAATTCGGGGCACCGAGTGTCAAAAAACAAAAAGTTATGCCAAGATCAGTAAACGCGGTAGCGTCAAGAGCAAGAAGAAAAAAAGTGCTTAAAGCCACAAAGGGTTACTTCGGAAGAGGTAAAAATGTGTGGACAGTAGCCAAAAACAAGTACGAGAAAGGACTTCAGTACGCGTACAGAGATAGAAAAGTGAAGAAGCGTGAGTTTCGTGCACTTTGGATCCAGCGTATCAATGCCGGTGCAAGACAGCATGGTATTTCCTACTCACAATTCATGGGTATGTTGAAAAAAGCTGACATCGAGCTAAACCGAAAGGTTTTGGCTGATTTGGCAATGAATCATCCCGAGGCATTTAAAGCAGTTGTTGAAAAAGTAAAGTAAGCGTTAGCACCTTACTTGACGGAAAGCCTTCCCATTTGGGAGGGCTTTTTTTATGCCTTGTTGAGAATAAATGAATTTTAGAATCAGGTTAGAAGTCATCCCTGTATACATCTTACCGGTTGAGTGAGAGAAAAGTATGTATACTACGTGTTCTTCCATCTTGGAAAATAAAAAAGGCTTCCGTTTCCGAAAGCATTCGGGAGGAGTTGAACCTGTCTGACTCCAGGCAGGCCCGTGTCCGCCGCGCCCGTGCGCCGTGGCGTAGCGGATATGAATCCTGATTATCATTTATAAAGTCTTAGTACACGGTTTTTGATCCAATCCCGACCTTTTCCCGACTTTAATTCCTTTTCTCTTTTCAGAGCTTCTTTTTTAGCTTGAAAGAACTCGACATGGATTACTATCCAGGGTCGATACCTGATAGTGTAACCTTTTGTCGATTTGGAATTGTGAAAATGAAATCGCGTAATCAGGTCAGAAGTCATTCCTATATACGTTTTACCAGTTGAAGGTGAGAAAAGTATGTATACTACGTATTCTTCCATCTTCGAAAATAAAAAAAGGCTTCCGTTTCCGAAAGCCTTTGTAGCGAGGACGGGAGTTGAACCCGTGACCTCAGGGTTATGAATCCTGCGCTCTAACCAACTGAGCTACCTCGCCAGAATTAAATTACTTATTACTTCAAATTACTTCGAGAGTTGAACTCCGTGTCCGCCGCGCCCGTGCGCCGTGGCGTAGCGGATATGAATCCTGCTCCCGATAACTATCGGGATACCTCGCCAGAATTAAATTAC
>LJXT01000052.1 GCA_001314815.1 Algoriphagus marincola HL-49 | reverse complement strand
TCTGCATGACAACACTAATTTAATTCTTCAGCCTAAGGAAGGAAGCCTAGGCTTCCTTCCTTAAACCTTTAGTGTTGCACTTATTACTTGAATCCGGGAAATATGGAAAAAAGCTCATTTTTCAAAAAAAACAAATAACTCCATAGTTATGAATTACACCGAAAATTATAAACGAATTAAGATTGATATTCAGGCTGTTGATACGGATTTACCAGACTCTGTTGAGCAAGAAATAAGAGATTCGATAGATAAACTGATCCGTTTTGGATTAGAGATGAATGCAGTAGATATCTATTTCAAATCAGAAGGGCATAGTCATTTGGAGGAGTATTCAATAGGAATGCGTGTCGGGATTCCTGGTAAAGATATTTTCTCCGATGAAAAAGGGAATAATTGGCTGCAAATGCTTAGAAATGTCACCGATAAAAGTATCAGACAACACCAGAAAAATAAATAAGGCTGGAATGTCTACAGGTCTAGGCCACTAGTCTAAAAGGGCCTATAGTTCAAAATTTGATCGATGAAATTTCCAAAGCTTTCTGGAGAAACGATCAGGATAAACACAATTCCAAATAAGGCCCCATACAGGTGAGCGTCGTGATTGATTCCGTCGCTATCCTGTTTGCCTTTGGTGTAGGAGTAAATTAGAAACAGGGCCCCCAAAATAAACCCGGGCAAGCATAGAATTCCAAATAGGCAAATATCAGCCAGTGGAAGAATGATGATACTGGCAAATACAGTAGCTGCAGTCCCGCCTGAAGCACCTAATGCTCTGTAGTAGGAATTGTCCTGATGCTTCAGATAAGTAGGAATATCCGCAATGATTATCCCTAAGAGGTAGAATAGGATAAAGATGATTCCTCCCGTAGTACTTCCATATTTGAAAGCCAGAAACTGCTCCACAACCCTTCCAAAAAAGTAGAAGGTAAACATGTTGAAGAGTAGGTGAATGTAGTCTTTATGAATAAAGCCTGATAGGACGAAGCGATCCCATTGCTTTCTCCGCTTGATCAAGTAGGGAGTAAACATCCAGCGTTCGATCAGTGAAAGGTTTGAAAAAGCCAAAAAGCTACTGATTGCCGTAATGGCAATAATGATAACCGTGATGGATACGTTCATGATTTATTTTTCTCGGTGGACTAGGGCTTGTGTGATTTCCAGCAGGCTTTGGTAATAGGGGTTTTCCGATTGAGCAAAAGTTTCCAAAAGCTCGAATCCGCTCTGGAAATAATCATTCATTCTATTTTCGGCTAGCTTTCGAACACCTATTTTTTCATAAAGCTCCTTGACGGCTTTCACTTTCGCTTCCGGATCAAATTCCTTCTTAGCTAACCAATCTTTCAAAACTTTTTCATCTTCACCTTTTGCCAGCTCAAGTGCCTTAATCAAGAGGAAGGTTTTCTTGTTTGAAATGATATCCCCACCTACCTGCTTACCGAATTTTGCTTGGTCCGCAAAGACGTCCAATAAGTCATCCTTAAGCTGAAAACCTACTCCGATATTCACGCCAAAGTCATACAAGCGCTTTTGATCCTCCTCTGAAGCTCTGCCCAGCATTGCCCCGAGTTTAAGAGCAAAACCCAATAGAACAGCTGTTTTCAGCCGTATCATCTCGATGTATTCGTCCTCATGAACTTCATCTCGAAGTTCGAAATTCATGTCTAGCTGTTGCCCCTCACAAACCTCGGCGGCCGTCTGATTGAATTCCTGAATAAGTTTACCCAAAATATCAGCCGAACTCGGCAGTAGGAGGTCATAGACCCTTACGAGCATGACATCACCTGATAGAATGGCTACATTGGCATTCCATTTTTCATGAACTGTCTCCTTTCCTCGGCGGAGAGGAGCCTCATCCATGATGTCATCATGCATCAGGGTGAAATTGTGAAAAACCTCTATTGCCGCAGCCTGACTGAGGATTTTTTCAGGATTGTCTTGATAAAGTCCATAGGACAAAAGGCTGAGCAAGGGTCGGATTCTTTTTCCTCCAAGTGATAAAATATACCGGATGGGGTCATAAAGTTCATCGGGTTTTTTTCCGAATGAATAGGTATTGAGGAAATTCTCTAATTTATCTAGGAGTTCGGGTGCGATGGGTTTTTTCGTCATTATCTGCAAATTCCAGGTCGATGGTTCTTCGGTCAATATCGGTATTAACTACACGAACCGAGACTTTGTCGCCCAAAGTGATCATTTTTTTTGATTTGGTTCCGATGAGTCGCATGTTTCGCTCATCGAATTCGTAGTAATCATCCGAGATGTCTGATACCCGTACCATTCCTTCGCACTTGGTCTCAGTGATTTCTACAAATACGCCCCATTCGGTGACTCCTGAGACAATTCCCTCATAGTCTTTATCTTCTGCCAGCGACATATATTCCACTTGCTTGTACTTGATGGATGCTCGCTCAGCATCAGCGGCTCTTTTTTCCCGATCTGACGAGTGAAGACATTTTTTCTCCCAGTCTTCTGCATCGGGTGATTTTCCTCCATTCAAGTAATGCTGAAGAAGTCGATGAACCATCATGTCAGGATAGCGTCGAATGGGTGAGGTGAAATGAGTATAATGGGCAAAAGCAAGTCCAAAGTGACCTTTTGGTTCGGTCGTGTACTTGGCCTTTGCCATGGACCGAATAGCAAGTTGCTCTAGCACATTCTGCTCGGGTTTTCCCTGAATCTCGTCCATGAGCTTATTCAATGAACTCGATACCTGTCGTTCATTATCTAGGTCGAGGTTGTGTCCAAACCGCTTTGCAAATCCAGAAAAAACCTCTAATCGATCCATATCCGGCGAATCATGCGTACGATAGACAAAGGTGTCCTTGCCGCTGTTCTTTTTGAAGATAAATTCTGCTACATACTTATTGGCTAATAGCATGAACTCTTCGATCAATTTGTGAATGTCCTTACGCTCCTTGACCATGAGGCCCAGTGGAGTGCCTTTTTCGTCGAGCTTAAACTTCACCTCTACGGTCTCAAAGTTAACCGCACCGTTTTGGAAGCGGTGTTTTCTGATTTTTTTCGCCAGTTCATTCAAATGGGTAAGCTCCTCAAAAAAGTCACCTCCTTGCTTGTCAATATTTTCTTGAGCTTCTTCATAAGCGAAGCGACGATCCGAGTGGATGATTGTTCTCCCGATCCAGTGCTTGAGCACTTTCGCATTTTCATCTAGCTCAAAAACACATGCAAAAGTGAGTTTATCTTCATTCGGGCGAAGAGAGCAAAGACCATTACTCAATCGCTCAGGAAGCATGGGGATTGTTCGATCTACCAGATAAACGGAGGTTGCACGCTCGTAGGCTTCCCGCTCCAAGGCCGTTTTGGGCTGAACATAATGCGTCACATCGGCGATATGCACGCCTACTTCGAGATTTCCATTTTCCAGTCTTCGATAGGAAATGGCATCATCAAAATCCTTGGCGTCTGCTGGGTCGATGGTAAAGGTGGTTACCTCTCTGAAATCCTCCCTTTTTTGAATTTCTTTCTTGCTGATTTCTTCAGAAATAGCATTTGCCTCGGCATCCGCTTCTTTTGGGTATTCAAAAGGCAACCCAAATTCGGCCATGATGGAGTGGATTTCTACTTCATGGACTCCTGCCTTTCCTAGTACTCGGGTTACTTTTCCTGTTGGATTCTTATCGCCTTCTCTCCACTCGGTGAGTTTGACTACGACCTTTTCATTATGCTGAGCACCCTCTAGGTCTCCTCGATGTACAAAGATGTCCTTATGCATCTTTTTGAAATCAGGAACGACAAAAGCAAAACGAGGGGAAATCTCCACTCTTCCGACAAACTCATCGCGAGCCCGCTCCAGAATTTCCAATACACGGCCTTCACTTCTTCCGCTTCGACCTTTATTTGGATAGACCATGACCCGGACACGGTCATCATCCAGGGCTTGCTTGAGGTCTACTTCTTTTACTAGGATATCTCCGTCTGTTTTTTCAGGATCTTCAGGAACGATATAGGCGAAGCGTGGATTGACATAATCCACTTTTCCAATGATAAAATCCGGATCCTTTTTCGACGCGTAATAATTCCGTGGACTTTTGGATAGCGTGCCATTCTCTACTAGCTTGATGAGAATGGGTTCTACCGCATTTTTGGAGAGCGAGTCTCTGATTTCCAGTTTTTTGATAATCTGCTTGGCAGAGTATTCCTCTCCATAGTGATTGTCTAAAAATGTTTTGATTTTTCTAGCCAACTGCGAAGCACTGGGTGATTTGCCTCTTTGGTTGTTTTGGTTTCGATTGGATTTTCTTCCCATAAAGGGTCTTGTTTAATTTAAATGATAAAAATTTCCCCGGTTTATTTGTGTGATTTTTTGAGCTCCTCAAGGTGTACTACTTCTATTTCCATTTCATCCAGGGTAGGGTTCATTGCAAGGTACACTCTAGCGGTGACTTCCACATCTTTGAGACAATACTTCTTGATTCGCTCAGTGTCTTTTTCAAGGTGAAAAGTTGCATTTACCTGACTTCCGTCGAGGTCATCCTTGGAGGTAGGTATGCCAAATACCGATGCTAATAATTCTAGACGGGTGTAATATTTATAGTCCCCAAATTTCCAAAGTTCCATGGTATCAAGATGGCGGACTTCCCAAGGCTTTTTACCGGCTATTTGTAAGGGTTCAGGTAAAGGGACTCCCTGAATGAGCATTCGTCGACAAAGGTAGGGGAAATCGAACTCTTTGCCGTTGTGTGCACAGAGAACCCATTTTTTCTTTTGGAGTAACTCCGAAAAGGAGACTAATAGTTCCCGTTCGTTTTCATCCTGAAATACTTTCGATCTGAAAATCAGCTTTTTATCTTTCTTTTTCCACTGAAAATAACCGACGCCTACACAAATGACTTGACCAAATTCAGCATGAATTCCTGCTCGGTCAAAATACAGGGAGCCAGGCTCTATGAGGCCCTCGGGATCCTTTTGGAGATGTTGTTCTTTTTTTATCCATTCTTCTTTCAGCCGTTCATTGAGCTCATCAAATCGCTCGGTCAGTGAAGCGGTTTCAATGTCCAAAAACAATATATCGCCTAATTGATCAAAAAAATCTGCCATGGATTTCTAACTATGTAAGACCCCTTCCAGTCCAAGTTCGGGTATCATCCGCCGCAGTGAGGGGTGAAAACTGCCTGGAGTAAAGATAAACTTTTTGTCAAAAATCTGATCGAGGATGTAATAGCTCACCCAAAATTCATTGGTCAACTCGAATACAGCAGGGTCAATGGGTTCGATTTTAGCGACACTTTGGGCCCCTAATTCCTCGATGAGATGACGGAGGGTGGAGGTTTTTCGTTGCTCTCCTTCCAATTCGCCATACCCTTTCGAAGTGATCATGACATTTTTGAGTTCGATCAGGTTGAGATTTATGATGTAAACCGCCCAATCTTCCCCTGATTCCGTTTCCGTTTTTGCAATTGCGAGTTTCACTCCAGTCACTGGAGAAAAATCAATGTCTTTCTTCATTCTTTAATTATCATTCAGACCCATTCCCATTCGAATAGATCTGCGAGGTGTTTTTTTACTTTTTCTTTAGCCTCAGCTTCATCCACTTGATGACCTAGTTCAAGATGGAGTGATGTGACCGCTTTGTCGTCAATGCCGCATGGGACGATATGGCCAAAATATTCCAAGTTTGCGTTGAGATTGAAAGCAAAGCCATGCATGGTGACCCATCTACTAGATTTGACTCCCATGGCACATATTTTCCGTGGGTTCTCCTGTTTGATATGATCGAGCCATACCCCTGTGAGTCCTTCTATTCGCCCGGCTTCAACGTCATATTCGGCAAGTGTTCGAATGATGGCCTCTTCCAAAAAACGGAGGTATTTGTGAATATCCGTAAAGAAGTTTTCCAAATCTAAAATGGGGTATCCTACCAATTGTCCCGGGCCATGATAGGTGATATCGCCTCCCCGGTTGATCTTGTAGAATTTTGCCTGATGCATTGCAAGACCTTTTTCATCCAGAAGTAGATTTTCTTGCTTTCCGCTTTTTCCCAAGGTGTAGACGTGAGGATGTTCGACGAAAAGCAGGTGGTTTTTACTGGCCTTTTGCTCGGAAAGTTCTGCTTTCCGATTCGCGATTTTCAGCTTGACAATCTCATCAAAAAGTGACTCTTGATAGTCCCAGGCGGCTTGGTAATCAATGGGCCCCAGGTCTATGAAATTCACTTTTTTATTGATAACTTCATTCATAATTCTCTCTCCGAAGTTGAAACCTTGCTTTAGGTGTATTCGTTCGGATTTTTCAAAATTAATCAAATCTAGCATGGCCGAACACAATGAGAGCGGAAAACGCGCTGAAGAGTTAGCATGTGAATGGTTAGTATCGAAAGGCTATGAGCTTTTGGAAAAAAACTATCGCTACAAGCATGCTGAAATTGATTTGATCATGAAGTATCAAGGATTATTAATTTTCATGGAGGTCAAATACCGATCTGGCACCGGCTTTGGTTTTGCAGAGGAATTTGTGGATTACGGCAAGAAAAAGCTGATCGTTAAAGCAGCGGATGCCTATATTCATGAGATTGATTGGCATAAAGATATCAGATTTGATATTGTCGGCGTTTACAAAGACAAATCAGGAAACATTAATTTCAAACAGTTTGAAGATGCATTTTACTAACATTCGTCCCACGAAACTCTTTTTGCTTTGCCTTAGCTTTTTGATGATTTCAAGCTTTTCAAATGCTCAAAGCAGTAAAAAAGACCAACAAATTTTAGAAGACTCCCAGGAGGCAAAAGCGGAGTTTTTGGAGGACGATCCCACTATGAGTGAGCTTTTTGAAAATGCGTATGGCTATATCATTTTACCAAATGTAGGGAAAGGTGGACTTGGAGTAGGAGGTGCTGCCGGAAACGGAGTGGCCTATGAACAAGGCGAATTTGTCGGATTTGCAAGGATGACTCAGATCACCATCGGCTTTCAGGCAGGAGGACAGGCCTACAGTGAGGTGGTGTTTTTTGAGGATGAAGAATCTTGGGATCGGTTCAAGACTGGGAAAATAGAAATGGCTGCCCAGGTGTCTGCTGTAGCTGCTGCATCAGGTGCTTCTGCCAATGCGGAGTATGTAGATGGCGTAGCGGTTTTTACTCGAACGAAGGGAGGATTGATGTATGAGGCCTCAGTGGGTGGGCAGCAATTCAAATTCCGAGAGAATTAATTGGCTCTTTCGCTTCGATAGATCAAATTTCCATCCTTATCCCATTCGGCCCGGATGTAAGGTCTGAAGTCATCCATGTAGGGTTCTTCTTGGTATTGAATTTCTCGCTTCCGAATAGCTCTGGCATTGTTCGTGTCCCAATATTCTGTCCATAGACCAACTTTCTGCCCAAATTGGTACTCTCCAGTGACGGCTATTTGCTGGTCTTCATAAAAGTGGAAAAAGTACCCCTCTTCTAACCCGTATTGAACAGGAATAATTTTTTCGATGGATTTGCTGCTTTGATTGTAATAGGTGATCCGTGACTCACGCGGCCACCCTTCTTCGAAATGATTCTTATCCTGAAGAACATTACGCTGATCAAATAGCATCCAGGTTTTGTGCTTCATGCCATAGAAATACATCCCGCTTTCTACTACTACATCATTGATTCTTCGCTCATACGGACCGTGAAGAAGATAACCTTGGCCCGGTTGATAATTTTCGTTTTGAATACTCTTTTCACCTGGATCGTACCAAAATACATCCCGAATGTACGGATCAGGTTGGCGCTCGGCATCGGTGTAATTGAATAGTTCGACAATGTCTTGCCCTCTTAAATCCCTTCTGAGAAAGCCTCGTCGAGTTTTGATCCCGAAATAGATGTTTTTCCGGATTTTTTTCTTTTTGGCCTTTTTCTCTTCCTTTTCTTCCGAATCATCAAACAAAAGCAAAGGCATAGTTGTAGGAAGCAAGTAGGAATCCACTACTCCCGAGCTGTCTGGATCAGTTTTCTTTTCTTCAGTTTTTTGCCCAAAACACATGGATAGAGTACCCATGGTCAAGAGACTAAACAGAATGAAATGCTTCATACTCAATTAACGGTGATTTTCCTGCTGTATTCTCTTCAAAAATAACATTTCAAGATCAAATCTATCGGTTTGTTTAGAATTAATAATCTTCTGCCTATTTTTGAGAAATTTGTAAAAAAACCTATCAAAAAATGAATTCTATTCTATCAGATCGCATCTTGAACATGGAGGAATCCGCTACGCTAGCCATGGCAAAAAAGGCTCGCGAGTTGAAGTCCAAAGGTATTGATATCATCGGGCTTAGCCTAGGCGAGCCGGACTTTAAGACTCCTAAACATGTGCAAGAAGCAGCCAAGGATGCCATTGACGAGGGAAAATACTTTTCTTATCCCCCTGTAGCAGGCTATCAGGATCTGAGAGAAGCAATTGCTAAGAAACTAAGAGAAGAAAATAATATCTCTGAGGCTAAAGCTGAAAATATCGTTGTCTCTACCGGTGCGAAGCATTCTATCGCCAATACATTCATGTGTCTTTTGAACGAAGGTGATGAGGTAGTGATCTTTTCTCCGTATTGGGTAAGCTATGCAGAGATCATCAAGTTGGCAGGTGGCGTACCGGTTTTGATAGAGGGAACGTTGGAAAATAACTTCAAGGCTACCGCTCAGCAGCTAGAAGAAGCGATTACAGACAAAACCAAGGCGGTGATTTATTCCTCACCTTGTAATCCTACAGGATCAGTCTTCAGCCAAATTGAGCTTGAAGCGATAGCAGATGTGATCAAAAGTCATGAAGGTATCATGGTGATTGCAGACGAAATCTACGAACTGATCAACTTCACAGGGAAAAACTTCAGTATCGCCTCACTTCCGGGAATGTTTGATCGAACTATCACGGTCAACGGATTTTCAAAGGGATATGCAATGACAGGCTGGAGAGTTGGGTATATCTGTGCACCATTGGCAATTGCCAAAGCCTGTGAGAAAATTCAGGGACAATTTACTTCCGGTGGAACAGGTATCGCTCAGCGGGCAGCTTTGGCGGCAATCTCGGGAGATCAGACTCCTTCAAAAGAAATGGCTGAGGCCTATTTCAACAGAAGACAACTTGTTTTAGATCTACTTCAGGAAATCCCGGGTATCAAAACTCATATCCCTGAAGGAGCCTTTTATTTCTTCCCTGACGTAACTGCTTTTTTTGGAAAATCAGCCCACGGACATACTGTAAAGGATGCGGATGATTTGTGTCTTTACCTACTCGAAGTGGCAAATGTATCACTTGTGACTGGCGGGGCTTTTGGAGCTCCCAATTGTGTGAGATTGAGCTATGCTGCTTCGGAGGATGAATTGAAAGAAGCGCTTAAGCGGATTAAAAAGGCACTAGCTGAACTGGCCTAAGAGATTTAACCCCGATGAGAATCGGGGTTATTTTTTTACAGCTTCATAAAAGTATATTTTTGTTCAAAATCTTACTCATGCCGCAGGTTCTTGTCATTACTCCCGTAAAAAATTCCATAGAAACCACTTTGGATACCGCTAAGGCCATTGCAAACTCGGATCTGGAAGTTCTTCACATTATTTTTAATGACTTCAGTTCGGAAGAGACAAAACTGGAGCTGGAGCGAAATAAGGATTCGATCGGCTATGCGTTAATTCATCTAGAAGATATCACAGATACGCCCTCCCCTAATTACAAACTTGTCCTTCAGATAGCACAAAAGAAAGCCTTGGAGCTTGGGCTTCCGCTTTTGGTAATCGAATCGGATGTGGTTGTCGAGAAGGATACGATTAGTAAGCTTTTGGCTCATCAGAAATCTCATTCCTCTTCCGGTCTGACGGGGTCAGTCACAGTCGATGAGTCCGGGGAGGTCAATTTTCCTTACCTTAAGTTTAAGGGAAGGAAGGAATCCGAGATCAATACTCAACGAAGTCTTAGCTTTTGTTGCACGCTTTTCTCGAAAGAGTTCTTGTCCGCATATGACTTTACAGGATTGGACGATGCAAAGGATTGGTATGACACCTTTATTTCTTCTAAGTCACTGGACTGTGGCTTCCAAAACTATGTTTTGATGGATGCCCCTGTATGGCACAGACCCCATGGAAGTAGACCTTGGAAACAATTGAAGTATAAGAATCCCCTCAAATACTACTTTTTGAAGTATTGGAAAGGTCTGGATAAGATTTAACTATTAATCAAAGAAAGGCTTAAATGCATCCTCAGGGTATCGCATTGCCAAGGTATCTCGACCAAATTCCTTCAGGCTATAGCCCTGATTTTTTAGCATTTCATAGCATTCATCTAGGTCTTTTTGGCTGTGATTTACATTTTCAAAGATGATAGCTTTCGGGGTGTTTTTAGGAATATCAAAGATCCTGATTACTTCCAAATCAAAGCCTTCCGCATCGATTTGTAAGAGATCTATCTGATTGATTTGGTATCGTTTGATAAGTGTATCGGGACAGACCACATCGACCCATTCAAAGCTGATCCGCCTCTCAGGTTCCTGCGGAATTGGGATCCCAAATTTCTTGCAGTTTTTATCCACAATTCCGTTTTCAAAAAGCTCTTCGATTTTCTCTTTAGAAAAAGATGCCAAGCCCGTAGCCCAGCGCATATCGCTAAATCCGATTTTGTAAAGTTTCTGTTTGCCGTCCTCTCTTCCTATTGCAGCGCAGATAGGGTGGAGGCCTTCATTTTTCTGATAGATTTTTTTCAAATACTGATTAAAAACGGCTGGCTGTGGCTCCAAAAGTACCCCTTTCCACCTATCCCGCTTGATAAACTTATGGATGGGGTCATTGGTGATACCGTCATTTGCACCTACTTGTATGACTGTAAAATCTCCTTTTTTTGAAAGTGAAAATTCAGAAAGGAATTCGGAAAGACTCCCTTTTTTGGGTTTGTAAAAATCCCGATAATAAGCCATGAAAATCGGGTTTTCATTGGCGCTTAGGGAGATTCTAAGGTCTTTATAAAAGTTTTTGAAGCTGGATTTGAGCGACATGGTGGAAATTGTGAGCAGCAAAATAAATCAATTCTTATTCTTTGAAAAACTTAAAGTCTTCCAAGCAATTTCATGAGTCTGTTGTAGGGTCTTGACCAAGTGCGCTGAAAACGGAGAGGGCCAAGTAATTCCCGTTCAAAAAAATCAGCATGTTTTTCATTCAGATAGGCGATTCGCTCTCGTTTTTTTTGATCTGTGCCTGTTCGCTTTCTTTTGCTGTTTGGGGTCAGTCGGTAAAAGAAACCCACCATAGGAAGCTGAACTACTTCGCCTCCATTTTTTAGCATTTTGATCCAAAACTCCCAATCTTCCCTTCCCATGGTCATATCTTCCGAAAATCCTCCCACCTCTTCCCAGTCCTTTTTTCGAAAAAGTGCTGATACAAAAATCATATTATCCCGTGCCAAAGCTCTTCTGGAAAAGGGTTTTAGGTTCCAGTCTTTTAATCCTTTTTCATCAAATTTCTTGCCTTCACAGTAAACGACTTTTATCGCCGGTCTTGAGATAAGAACTGATACGGCTTTTGAAATGTACTGCGGATGGATCTTGTCATCCCCATCTAGAGGCAAAATAAAATCGCCCTTTGCCTGTCTGATTCCTGCATTTCTGGCACTTGCCACCCCAGCATTTTCCTGATCAATGACTTCTAACCCTTCATATTTTTCTAGAAGGGAAAGAGCGACTTGTAGACTTGAGTCCGTAGACCCATCGTTAACTACAATTACTTCCAGTGGCCTGTAATCAGACTCGAAGGCTGATTGAATGGTTTCGGATAAATAACCGGCCTGGTTGTAACACGGAATAATGACGGATACAATGGGTTTCTGTGGGTCCTGCATATAAATATCTGATCGATAGATAGGGATTTGTATTTCTGATAAAATTGTAATAATCACCCTCTTTTTTCAAAATAATCCAAATATTTATTTGCATTATTAAATTAACTCGGTAAATTTATTTCGGTGATTAAACAGCTTTGTTAACTATTCTTTCAAATAACGAGGAAAAAACCTCATTTTCGAACTCTAAATGTTTTGAAAAAATCCGGAATAGCCATCCGGATTTTTTCGTTTATTTGATTTCTAATGCAAAAAAGCTTCACCGAAGTCTATAAGATATGTATGCTGTTTGTAGTCTTTTACTCGGGCAGCTTGATTTCAAATGCTCAAACCTCCCAATATGATTCAGGCTATGTGGAAGTCAGTCCTGATACTTTTTTGCTGAGATTTTATTTTTCTAAAAAGTATTCCGATTTCTTAATCAACGCCCCGAATAGCTCTGATCGATTGATCTACCGGCCAAATTCAGGAAATAATCTGGGAATAGGTTTTACCTACCAAAAATTTACATTAAACATAGCCGGGCCAGTTGGCTTTCTCAATCCAGACCGGCAGAAGGACTTTCCGGCTTACTTGGACCTTCAGGCACACGTCTATCCTCGAAAAATGATCGTGGATTTATTTGGCCAATTCTACAATGGATTTGTGCTAAGTGCAGACCAACTGGCAGGCTCAGATGAAGACTATTTGAGACAAGATGTGAAAATGCGAAAGATCGGATTGAATTTTAACTATCTCCCTAATGGGGATAAGCTTTCAATCCAAGCGGCCTTTAACCAATCCCAAATTCAAAAACGATCCGCTTTTTCACCCTTTTATGGTTTTGAGATTTATGGGGGAAAGGTTTTTGGAGATTCTTTATTGGTTCCTGATTCTGAAGAATTGGCCTTTGCCAATTTTCAGCAAATGAACTACTTTCAATTCGGTCCAAATGCTGGTCTAGCAGGCACCTTGGTTTTCGGAAATGGATTTTTTCTTTCTGGTGTAGCTTCTGCAAATGTCAGTCTTGGTCATTCAAGATGGCAAAACGGGACTTCTACTCAGACTTGGAAAGTCTTTCCGACTTATTTCTTGAGAGGTTTTTTTGGGTATAACTCCAGGAGGTTTTCAATCAATGCTAATTACGTTTGGAAAAATCTTCCACTCGCAGAAGCAAGTCTTTTTGACCAATCCATTAACACAGGAAACTATCGGATCAATCTGATCTATAAGTTTGCTGTTGGAAAAAACTTCGAAAGGAAATTTCAGAAAATCAATCCTATGCGATTGATATCCAAGGATTAACCGCATTCTCTCTTTAGCATTCCTATTTGGCCTGAGTTAAATTCTCGCTTCATGAGGTTGATTTCTATGAATCTTAATTTTTTCTCATCCCCATTTAATTTAGCTTTGGGTTGAATCAAAATTTTATAAAAATGGATAATCGCTTTGGAATCTCTTCTGCTCTTGAAAGGCTAGGTATCAAATCTGAAAACCTTGGATCTTCGACTGGTGAAAACTGGCTGGATTCCGGTCAAGCCTATTTTTCGTCTGATTCACCCGTTGATGGGAAATCTATCGCAAAGGTTCAAGAAGCTAATTCTGAGACCTATGAGCAGATTATTTCTATGGCACAGATTGCTTTCGAAAAGTGGAGACTTGTCCCAGCACCCCAGCGAGGTGAGATCGTCCGGGAAATCGGAAATGCCCTGAGGGAAGTTAAGGCTGATCTAGGAAAACTGGTTTCCTTTGAAATGGGAAAATCCTACCAAGAAGGTCTCGGGGAGGTTCAGGAGATGATCGATATATGTGACTTTGCAGTGGGGCTTTCCAGACAATTGTATGGATTGACCATGCATTCAGAGCGCCCGGGACACCGAATGTATGAGCAATGGCATCCATTAGGGATTGTAGGGATTATTTCTGCTTTCAATTTTCCTGTTGCTGTTTGGTCATGGAATACGGCTTTAGCCTGGGTCTGCGGTGACGTTACTGTATGGAAGCCTTCAGAAAAGGCGCCGCTTTCAGGGATAGCTTGTCAGCATATCGTGGCAAAAATTTTCAAAAAGCATGGAATGCCAGAGGGAATTTCCTCACTGATTATAGGCGACTACAAAGTAGGAGAAATGCTTTCTCATGATTCCCGTGTTCCGCTAGTTTCGGCCACAGGTTCTACCCGAATGGGAAAACTGGTCGGTAAGGCAGTAGGCGAGCGGCTTGGCAGATCGCTGCTAGAGCTTGGGGGTAATAATGCAATTATCATTACCGAAAATGCAGATATGGATATGGCTATCCGAGGTGCTCTTTTCGGGGCTGTCGGCACTGCGGGGCAACGATGCACCAGTACGCGACGTTTGATCATTCATGAGAGCGTATTTGATGAGGTGGCGAAGCGATTGGCTTCAGCTTACAGTAAGTTGGTGATCGGTAACCCACTGGACGAGAAAAACCACGTAGGCCCACTAATTGACCAGGATGCCGTCAAAATGTACGAAGCGGCCATCGAAAAGGTCAAGGCTGAAGGAGGGAAGGAAATCGTAGGAGGGGAAGTGTTGTCGGGAGAAGGTTATGAGTCAGGTTGCTATGTGAAACCTGCGATCTTTGAAGCAGAAAACCATTATGAAATCGTACAGCATGAGACTTTTGCACCCATTCTTTATTTGATTAAATACAAAACTATTGCAGAGGCAATTGCCATTCAAAATGGTGTTCCTCAAGGATTGTCTTCGGCGATCATGACTACCAATATGCGCGAAGCAGAGGCTTTTCTTTCGGTCGCAGGTTCTGACTGTGGAATTGCCAATGTCAATATTGGTACTTCAGGAGCTGAAATTGGAGGTGCATTCGGCGGTGAGAAAGAAACTGGTGGAGGTAGGGAGTCAGGTTCGGATGCCTGGAAAGCCTACATGCGTAGACAAACCAACACGATCAATTATTCTACCGCGCTACCTTTGGCTCAGGGAATTAAGTTTGATATTTGATCATACAATTAATCTGATTCAAAGTCCTCGATACAAGCTTATCGAGGACTTTTTTCTTTTAGTGGAGATTCATCGATTACTTTCTCATAGTGAGTTTTGAATCTGCCCAAAGTTTGATCCTGAAGTAGATAGGTCAAGATTAATTCATTTTCCGTCAATTTGATGATTTTTGCTTGAAGTACTTTAGGTTGAAACTGGGACGTCCAGGTGATTACAGAATCGGCTTCCCTTAAATTCCAAATGGATTTTTCCTGAAGAATATTTTTGCCATCCAAGACAGTGGAAGTCATTGAGTGTAGGCTAAAGAAATTTTTAAAAGACTGATTATGAAACCTCTCCATCAACTCAAAAAACGCCTCCTGTTGGTCTGTGGGTTGATTTTGGGATTCAGGAGCATTGATAAAAAACTCAAAGCCTTCATCCCTGGCGAGTTTCCATTTACCAAGAAGCTTGGTCTCGAGGCTCTGTGAGCAAGTGTCTGAAAAAATGAAAAACAAGCAAATGGTGGATAGAAAATAATTCATCATGGTTTTCTGGTTTTAAAAAGTAGTCGAGGAAAAGCTAGTTTATAGGACATAGATGATGACTTTTCATGCATAGCTTTTTAGAATACACTTCCAAAATATCTCATGGCAAATGGTCTTTATTAGCTCGATTGCAAGATAATCTCTAAGTGAGAGAAACTTTTTTAAGGATTTTGCAAAAATATTTCTCTTAATATCAGTGGTTTAAGAAAAATGTTAATTTGGCTATTTGCTGATTTAAAAATTGAGTATACATTTGCAGTCCCATTCGGAAAGCAAATGGGAGCTTAGCTCAGTTGGTTCAGAGCATCTGCCTTACAAGCAGAGGGTCGGGGGTTCGAATCCCTCAGCTCCCACATCTAATTTTCTTTTCCCATTAGGGAGCTTAGCTCAGTTGGTTCAGAGCATCTGCCTTACAAGCAGAGGGTCGGGGGTTCGAATCCCTCAGCTCCCACAAATCGCCTCGAAGAAATTCGGGGCTTTATTGTTTTTATTACTGGGCTCTTTTTTGTTTCACTCTAAATTTACCATCACCCCAGCCCGAAACCACCGACCAGGCATTTGGACAGTTCCAGCCTCAATATAGTCTGCATTGGTGAGATTAGATATTTCAGTAAATAGACCCACTTTTCCGGCACGATTATAATCTACTCGGATATCCAATAAAAAATACGGATCTAAGCTCATCCGTTCGGTATACCGCATTTTGGTGTTCCATTCAATTTTTTTACCAATCCCAATCAAGGCACCGCCTATGACCTGATTTCTCAAAGCAGTGAGGGCATATCTTGTTTCTATTCCTTCTTGAGGGTTCAGACTGGCATCTATATAATTGTAGGAAAATTGAACTTCCTTTAGGAAGAGCAGTTGATTCTTTTGCTGAAAGCGGTAAGAAAGAGCAAATTCTATCCCTTCGAATTTGACCGCATTGAAATTTTGGGGCTGCCAAGGAAGATTCGAATCAGTTCGCGTCCACTCGATCAGATTATCAGTGTTTCTTTGGAAATAAACCAGCTCAGCGAAAAACCCTCCCTTGATCCATTTCGAGCCAATTTCAAAATTACCGGCTTCCTCAGGCAGAAGCTCAGCGTTTCCGATGTTAGTTGGGCCTACGTAGTACAAATCCGTGTAGGTGGGGATTCGGAAGCTATTGCCAATACTAGAATAAAATCGAAGAAACTCGCTGGCCTGAAATCCAAGTTCTGCTCCAGGAAAATGCTTCCATCCCCAGTCATCGAAATAATTACTGTATACTCCCGCTCTGAAGTCAACTTTGTTTCCAAGTTGGATAAGATGTTCTAAAAACAATCCTCCAAGGGTACGGTCACGATTGCCTAGATTGTTGCTTTCCAGTCTTTCTTCCCGTATTTCCAGTCCAAATCCAGTTTTTCCCAATTTTGACTCGAAGCTTCCGTTGATTTCAGCAGCATAGGTATTCGAGGTGTGGAAGTTTTGAAAAAATTCAGGTTCATTTCTTCTCAACCGGTATTCGTCCTTGTTTTGACGCCAATAGACTTGAGACAAGAGGTTGAATGCGTTCTTTGAATAACGATGACTCAAGGCGCCCAATGTTGTCTGTAGGCTTTCCCATTGATCCGGAAAGGCGGAGGTGTAAAATCCATTAGCGCCGAAACTCCTGTCGGCGTAGGCAAGCATTCCTCGGACCTCATGGTTCTCATTCAATTCCAACCCACCTTCATAAAATAAATTGGTAACTTGATAATCTGAGTTGTACCAGTGGCCATTGGAGTCGTCATAGGACGCACTGATGTTTTGTCGGTATTTTCCAGTTGGAAGGGAGGCTGCCATTGTCAGTCCCTTCATTCCAAAATCTCCCGCATATCCTTGTAAGCGTAGACTTTTTTGATCAGAAAGTTCCGTAATCACATTGACGGCTCCTGCATAGGCATTCTGACCAAAAATCCTGGCTCCAGGTCCTTTAAGAACTTCCACACGATCGATATTGATCATGGGTACTGGAATATTCATCATGTGATGGCCCGTTTGAGGGTCGGTCAGTTTGATCCCATTCAAAAGCATCAAAGTCTGATTGAAAGATCCTCCTCTGATTCCGACATCTGCCTGCACTCCGGAAACTCCACGCTGTCTGACGTCTACCCCTGGCACGAATGTCAATACTTCCTGGAGACTACGAGCCGGAGTGGTCTCGAGCTGAGGTTTGGTTACGACAGAGATGTTTCGGCTTTGCTTGGAAAATGGGATTTGGATTCGGTTTTCCTGAATCAGGATTTCATCCAATTCCTGTGATAAGCTATCCTGTTGACTGTAAACTTTCCCGAAGGAGAGCAAGAGAATAATTAATGAAAATTGTAATCTCATTTTTTGATTTGCGTAATAGTGAGGCAAATTTGAGGTCAAAAACTAAAGAATCCTATTTTTAGACCCATGTAAAAAATCGTTAATCTCTATCATCTAGTGTAAAATTAGCTTGAGGATAGCGATAGAGTCCTTAATTTTAAAGGTTTAAAAAATCGATAAATTATGATCAAAAAATTATTCTTAGGACTGGTACTTACAGGTAGCCTTGGTATGAGCAATGTAATAGCTCAGCAAGGTCTGGATAATAACCAGGCTGACTTTGGAGAATTTATGAATCGCAAGGGTACCTACACCCGGACGGCTTCTGGTAAGCCTAGCGAAAATTACTGGCAAAATGCCGCCAATTATCAAATTGAAGTTACGCTAAACGAAGAGGAGCATGTCCTTGCCGGGAAGGTAACCATCGACTACATCAACAATAGCCCGGAGGAATTGGAATTTGTCTGGTTGCAGCTGGAGCAAAACCGATTTACTGAGGATTCACGTGGTACTTTAACTACACCAATTCAAGGTAATCGCTACAATGGTGATACTGATGGTGGATATGAAATCTCAGCCGTCCAGGCGAAAGTTGGGAAAAAAGGAAATGTGTCTTCCAAGTATTTGATTTCAGATACCCGTATGCAGGTTTGGTTTGATGAGCCTATTCCAGCAAAGGGAGGAACTGCTACCATCTCGATGAATTTTTCCTTCAAAGTACCTCAAAAAGGTATGGATCGAATGGGAAGACTAGAGGTCGAAGATGGCTGGATTTATGCTTTTGCGCAGTGGTATCCCAAAGTGGCAGTCTTTGATGATATCGAAGGATGGAATGTGGAGCCTTACCTAGGTGCAGGAGAGTTTTACCTGGAGTATGGAGACTTTGACTACAAGGTAACAGTCCCTTATGATCACATCGTAGTGGGGAGTGGGAAATTAATGAACCCGAAGGAGGTCCTTTCTTCGGAATTGATGGACCGATACGAAAAGGCCCAGAATAGCAACGAGACGGTATACTTGGTCTCTCCAGAAGAGATTCAGAATACAGAATTGACCCGCCCAAAGCAGGAGGGAATGATTACTTGGCACTTTCAAATCCAAAATTCTCGTGATATAGCTTTTGCTACCTCCAAAACATTCATTTGGGATGCGGCTAAAATCAACCTTCCTAGCGGAAAGACCATTTTAGCTCAGTCTGTGTATCCAAAGGAATCGGATGGAGAAGAGGCTTGGTCTCGATCCACAGAGTATTCCAAAGCTTCTATCGAGCATTATTCGGAGATGTGGTATGAATTCCCATACGACGCGGCTACCAATGTGGCTGCAGATATCGGAGGAATGGAATATCCCGGTTTGAATTTTTGTCGCTATACTTCCAAGGGTGAAGGTCTTTGGGGAGTGACTGACCATGAGTTTGGACACAATTGGTTTCCGATGATTGTGGGAAGCAATGAGCGTCGCTATGCTTGGATGGATGAGGGATTCAATACTTTTATCAATCACTACAGCACGCTGGCGTTCAATGATGGAGAATACCCTTCCACGCTGAATCAGACTCGTCGATTCAATAATTACTTCCTCAATGAAAATCGGGAGGGGATTGATACTTATCCCGATGTAGCCAATACCTCCAACTTGGGAATGGTAGCCTACATGAAGCCAGCGATTGGCTTGATTATGCTTCGGGAATACGTTCTTGGTGCAGAGCGATTTGACAATGCTTTTCGATCTTACATCGAGACTTGGGCCTACAAGCACCCTCAGCCTACTGATTTCTTCAATCACATGGAAAATGTAGCTGGCGAAAATCTTTCTTGGTTCTGGCAGGGATGGTTTTATGGTAATGGAAATATCGATTTGGGCTTAAATGCCGTGGTTCCTTACGCAGGGAATTATGTAGCCGTAATCAACAACAAAGGAGACATTCCAATGCCGGTACTTTTGGAAATAGAATTTGAAGATGGTAGCAAGGAGCGTCAAATGTTACCTGTGGAGATCTGGCAGCGTGGAGATACTTGGAATCATTTGATCAAGACCACCAAAAAAGTGAAGTCTGTGGTGATTGATCCAGACAAAGTGCTTCCAGATATTAATCTAGGAAATGATAGCTGGCCACAGCCAATTTATGAGGATTAAATCCCCGATTTGATAAAAATTAGAAGCCCGATCAGTTCATAGCTGATCGGGCTTTTTAGATTTAAGGTGTTTTCGCTTTTCTTCCTGTGAGAAAAAAGATATTCTTAAATTAACCAAGATGGTTCACTCTTCCACCTTCCATCTTGGTTAATAGGAGAAATATGTCAGCTGGATGCATCATTACGAATAGTCAAATAGACTAATAATCATCGTTGATTTCCAGCCAATATCCATCTGGATCTTGAATGTAAATCTGTCTGACTCCATCAGGTCTAGTGGTAATCTGTCCTTTTTTTCCAGGCCAATCCTCAAATGGATAATCGGCAGCTTTGAGTCGCTGAATAAAACTGTCCATGTCAGACATGCTGAAACAAAGATGGTTGGTCTTGGAAATTTCAGTAGGAACTCGATCAGCTTCGATCAAATGCAAAGCTGCCCCGCCACCGATATCGTACCAAGCGTGTAATCCATCTTTGAAAGGTTCATCAATTTCCTGTAGGCCCAGAATGGATTGGTAGAAGGCCATGCTCTTTTCCAGATCGGATACATGCACGGCAATGTGATTGACTTTGATTTGCGCTGACAATTGGATGGATGTTAATAGGGTAAGAAATAAAAGTAAGGTTGTTTTCATAGGAAATTTGGGATGAGATAACTCAAGATAGCTTTTTACAGAACGAAAGCAAAAAGGACCAACCTTAATTCTAAGGTTGGTCCTTTCAATTATAATTTCACAATCGGCTTATTCTTCTTCTGCCATTTCGCTCAGATCAGTAGCCATGGCAATTCTTTCTGCCTCGTCGAATAGTTTGATAGCTTGCTGATAGACTTCGTTGATGTCATTGATGACCATGTAGAAGGCATCATCATCGAAAAGCTGTCTGCCTAGGTGGGCTTTTACTAAGACCTTCAAATAATCCTTGGACTGATTAAAGTCTTTTGAATCAAATTTGACCTTGTTTTTTTCTCCAACAGCAACCAACCCCTGGAGCATTGAATCAGATACTTCGTAATTTCGATAGTATTCCTCCAAGCTCATGTCTGA
Organism: Algoriphagus marincola HL-49; assembly: GCA_001314815.1. GTDB lineage: Bacteria > Bacteroidota > Bacteroidia > Cytophagales > Cyclobacteriaceae > Algoriphagus > Algoriphagus marincola_A. Next base: position 3,785 of record LJXT01000052.1, on the reverse strand, counting down.
AAACTTGTCCTTGTTCTTACTTGTATAATCCAAAATAAACTCTCTTGATGAATCGGAGTTGAAAAGCCTGCTTACATAGGCTGAGGAATAGGTGGTGTCGAGTGGCACGAAATAATCCGGCATGATTCCACCTCCTCCATAAACGATTCTACCTTTTGTGGTTTCGTATTTTAGGCTATCATTGAACTTGATGCTATCTGCAGAGAAAAACTCTCCATGCTCGAAGCGCTCCATCCAATCTCGCTCATAGGCTTCGTAGTCTGGCCCGTAAGGCTTTTGGATCGATCTTCCTGAAGGAGTGAAGTATCTGGCTATGGTCAGTCTGAGCTCGGCTCCATCAGATAAGTCGATAGGCATTTGTACTAGTCCCTTGCCGAATGATCTGCGTCCCACAATCAAACCGCGATCATTATCCTGAATTGCCCCGGCAAGAATCTCCGAGGCAGAGGCAGAACCTTCGTTTACCAATACGATTACAGAACCGTCCTCGAACGAACCAGGTCTAAATGCATAGGCTTTTTGGCTGTACTGTTCTACTTTTCCTTCCTGAGAAACAATCAGAGCCCTGTCTCCAAGGATTTCATCCGCAATATTGATAGCCGCTCCCATATAACCTCCCGGATTTCCCTGAAGGTCTATGATGAGTTTTTTCATTCCTTGATTTTTCAAGTCTGTGATAGACTCTTGAAATTCATCGTAGGTCGTAGCGGCAAATCGGGTGATTTTCACATAGCCGATTTCATCATTGACCATGTATGAGGCATTGATGCTGTATTGAGGGATTTTATCGCGGGTGATTTCGTAAGTGATCAGTTCAGGCTGATTTTTACGCTTGATGTCTACCACAACTTTTGAACCTTTAGGTCCCCGCAATAGGTCAAACACATCTCGATTCGTAATACCTGTCCCGGCTACTGTTTCTCCATCTACATTGATGATTTGGTCTCCAGATTGGATTCCCAATGCTTCAGAAGGACCTCCTGTGAGCGGGGCAACCACATAAATGGTGTCCCGGATAATCCCAAACTCCACTCCAATACCATCAAACTCACCATCCAGCTGAGATTGGGCTAGCGTAGCATCGCTTGCTGGAATATAGCTGGAGTGCGGATCTAGGTTTTCTAGCATTTTTGTAATCCCATATTCCACAAGATCGTTGGTATTGACACTATCGACATAGTCTCGATTGATGTATGTCATGATCTCTTGCATTTTGTATAATGCTGCTCGGAGATCATTCTGATTGTTTTCGGGTTCGGCAAAAGTGGCACCAATCCAAATACCCGCCGAGATGGCCAAAGCTAGGAAAATGGGTAGGCGAATTTGAGATTTTGAGTTTTTTGTATGGCTCACGTTAAAGTTGGTTTTTTTATTCTAAACACCTGATAAACGATGGTGTTTCTTCCAATAAACTGAAATTTATGATAATCCTAAACAAGGATTATACGAATGTAACTGATATTGGGATGGAATTGTCTCCATTATTCTGTTAAAAATAATTATTTTTGTCCAATGCAAGATCCCCAAAAGTTTAATAAAACATCTTTGGAAGACTTAGTCTCCCATAATTATGTTTTTGCTTCTGTCTTGCATTACTTCGGGATCAGTTTTTATCAATATCCGGCTGACTCTCTGGAACATGTCTGTAAAAAGCATAAAGTTAATCCCAATCAATTAATAGCAGAGCTCGAATCATGGGCAATGCATCAGGAGCCAACCCCAGAGCAACTTTATCTGAATCCCATCGAAGTCTTGGTCGCTTACCTGAAGAAAAAGCACTACTATTTTGTACGACAAGAACTCCCCTTCTTATCCAATATGATTAGTGGAGTAAAGCCAGAGCCTGGTTTTGAAGCGCTCATGGCAGATTTGAAGATCATGTTTCCGCTGTTTGTTGAGGATTTCATTCATCACATCCATGAGGAGGAAAGCAGGCTGTTCAAGAGAATTGAGCTATTGCAGGATGTTGAAGACGGGAATTTTGCGCTGCACGATGCAGTGACTATTTTAGAAAAAGACCCTGTGAGACTGCTGGCCGAGCAACACGAAATCCATGATGATGAGATGGAAGGGATTCGAAAGCTCACCAATGATTATTCACTGGAAGAGTCGGCTCCTTTAACTATGAAAGTACTTTTTCATGAGCTTCAAAATTTTGAAAGGGAACTCACCATCCATGCTCAGATCGAAGATGAATTACTTTTTCCCAAGGCCGTGGAATTGGAGAGGGAAGTTCTTAGGAGAATTTATCAAAAAATACGAACTAACTAATGCCTAGAATTTTGGCGATTGACTTGGGTTCCAAACGGACTGGGCTTGCTGTGACTGATCCTTTGCAGATAGTGGCAAATCCACTTGAAACTATCCCTACGCAAGACTTGTTGCCATTTTTGAAAAAATACACTTCGAGTGAAGAAATCGAGGCGATTGTCCTAGGTCTTCCTCGAAACCTTCAAGGTGAAGCCACCCAAATGACAATGCCCGTTTACGATCTCAAAGCTAAATTGGAAAGTGAATTTCCGGCTATTCCCATTCATCTCATGGACGAGCGATTTACTTCAAAAATGGCAATGCAGTCTATGATTTCGATGGGTAGTAAGAAAAAAGACAGACGAGAGAAGTCGGGTAACCTCGATAAAATAAGTGCAACTATCATATTACAATCCTTTCTATCACAAAAATGATTTATCCAATCGTATCATACGGTAACCCCATCCTCAACAAAGAAGCTAAAGACATAGAGGAGGGTAAAGACCTGAAAGAGTTCATCGACTCGATGTTCGCAACCATGGATCATGCCAATGGTGTAGGCCTAGCTGCACCCCAAATCAATCAAGGCGTAAGACTTTTTGTGATTGACAGCAGCTTGATGCTGGATGAGGATGACACCGAAAAAGGGATTCGAAGAGCCTTTATCAATCCGATTCTTTTGGATGAATATGGAGATGATTTTGGATTTGAGGAGGGCTGTCTGAGCATTCCCGATGTACGGGCTGAAATTATTCGTCCCGAAAAATTGACCTTGGAATACTATGATGAAAACTGGAATCTGAAGGAGGAAGAGTTTTCTGGAATGACCGCCCGTGTGATTCAGCATGAATACGATCATTTGGAAGGAATTCTTTTTGTTGATTACCTCAAAGGATTGAAAAAAAGACTTCTCAAATCGAAGTTGATCGATATCAGTAAAGGAAAAGTTCCTACAGATTATCGAATGATTTATCCTCTCAAATGACTCAAAGCAGCAAACTGACCTTAGCCCTCTTACAGACTGATCTTTATTGGATGGATAAGGTAGCCAACCTCGCCATGCTCGAAGAGAAACTCTGGCAACTGGATGAGTCGGTTGACTTGATTCTGCTCCCGGAGATGTTTCCTACGGGATTTACCATGGATGTGGAGGAGGTTAGTGAACCCATGAATTTTCATGTTTGTAGGTGGATGCAGCAGCTAGCTGCGCAGAAGAAAGCTGTGATTGCTGGAAGTGTGATTATCCGTGATGGAAAAAAATATTACAATCGCCTACTATGGGTTCGTCCTGACGGGAAGATTTCTACCTATGATAAGCGCCATTTGTTTCGTATGGCAGAGGAGCATCATTATTTTTCTGCCGGAACCGAGGTTCCAATTTTTGAACTGAATGGTTGGAAAATTTGCCCTCAAATCTGTTATGATTTAAGATTTCCTGTTTGGTCTCGTAACCGAATGGGAGAGTCGGGAATGGACTATGATTTGATTTTTTATGTAGCATCTTGGCCTGCAGTGCGTACTTCTGCTTGGGATGC
>LJXT01000051.1 GCA_001314815.1 Algoriphagus marincola HL-49 | reverse complement strand
TGCGTGTTGATCTTTGCCTTTATGGTTCCTGCCATCTTCGTTTCGATGCAACTGACTAGTAACCCAATTCCACAATTAGGCTTAGGCAGCACGGTGGCAGACGGTACTTACCTACTGGACAAATTGGACGGGGTCTTGGGTGATTTAGGCTTTGAAGAATATACCTCTGGTAGAAAAAGTACGATAGATATCTTCGCTATCACGCTGGCACTGATGGTGGGAACGGCCGGACTTCCACACGTGATAGTACGATTCTTTACTGTTCCTAGAGTAAAAGACGCGCGACTTTCTGCAGGTTATGCTCTGGTATTCATCGCTATTCTTTACACCACAGCACCAGCAGTAGCGGCATTTGGCATTTACAATGCCTTGGATTCGGTGGCTGATAAACCTGTGGACAAGCTTCCAGAATGGGTCAGCAATTGGCAAAAGACCAATTTGATTGCGATCGATGATAAAAACCAAGATGGCATCGTCCAATATGCGTCTGACCCAGCGACTAATGAGCTCACCATCGACAAAGACATCATGGTACTAGCCAGCCCAGAGATCGCTGAGCTTCCCAACTGGGTAATCGGCCTGGTAGCGGCTGGTGGTATGGCCGCCGCTCTTTCGACTGCGGCTGGGCTTCTCCTAGTTATATCTACTTCTGTATCCCGAGACCTTTTCCGCACCTTCAAGCCAGACATGACAGAAAAGAGAGAGTTGTTGATTGCCCGTATATCTGCTGCGGGAGCGGTTGTATTGGCTGGCTATTTTGGAGTAAACCCTCCCGGATTTGTCGCCGAGGTGGTAGCTTTTGCTTTTGGACTGGCAGCCTCATCTTTCTTCCCGGTAATTATCATGGGTATCTTCTCCACCAAAATCAATAAGGAAGGCGCCATTGCCGGCATGGTTTCGGGCTTGTTATTTACGTTGATTTACATCACCTACTTCAAATTTGGAGTGACTTTATTTGGACTTAGTCCCGAAGCAGTTTCTGCGGATAATTATCTATTTGGTATTTCTCCTGAAGGAATTGGTACGGTAGGTATGGTTCTCAACTTCCTGATCTGCTATGGTGTATCCAAATTCACACCAGCTCCGCCTCAGGATGTACAGGACATGATTCAGGAAATCCGTATTCCTCGAGGTGCAGGTGAGGCACATGACCATTAATCCTGAAAAAGAGAAAGCCGGAGTAATACCCGTGCTTTCTCTTCTTTTAACCTCCCAAAAAGGTTATCTTAAGTGTTTGATTTGACCCAAAAACCATGAAAGAAGAACGGAAAAAGCAGTTTCTCTGGGCTATATTTATTTTTGGCCTTTTCCTACTAAACTATCCGGTGCTGGCGATCTATGACATCCCGGAGCGCTGGCTAGGCATTCCTTTATTGTTTTTGTCCGTGTTTGGGATCTGGCTTTTTTTGATCCTAATCCTGGTCATTTTTCTTCGAAAGTCAAATTCAAAAGCGGATGTTTAGCAATCTGCTGATCATATTGTTCACTTTTGGATACCTGGCTTTGCTATTTGCGATTGCTTGGTTTTCGGAGAAAAAGGCCAAAACCGGCCGTAAACTCTCCAATCATCCTGCCATCTATGCCTTGAGTCTGGCGGTATATTGTACCGCATGGACCTACTATGGATCGGTGGGAAGAGCAGCTACTCACGGACTGGATTTTTTGACCATTTACATAGGGCCAAGCCTGGCAGCACCACTTTGGTGGATCGTCTTGAGGAAGATTATCCGGATCTCGAAAGTCCAAAATATCTCTTCCATCGCTGACTTCATCGCCAGTCGCTATGGCAAAAATGTCACTCTGGGCGGAATGGTCACTATTTTGAGTTTGGTGGGAATTTTACCTTATATCGCCATTCAGATCAAGGCGGTTTCCTCTTCCTTTCAGATGCTACAGGATTCACAGAGTTTCGATTTGGCGAAGGGAATTCCTTTTTACCAAGACACAGCCTTCTATTTATCCTTGGTCTTGGCAGCCTTTACCATTCTGTTTGGCACACGGGCAATTGAGGCTACCGCCAAACATGAAGGAATGGTCATGGCAGTAGCTTTCGAGTCTGTCTTTAAACTCATCGCATTCTTGGCAGTAGGGGTTTTTGTTAGCTTTTTTGTTTTTGAAGGTTTTGGGGATCTCTTCAATCAAAGTGCTCAGCAAGGTCTTGATAGCCTATTCACTCTTCAAGGTGAAAATGGTGCCATGGAGTGGTTTCTGATGGGCCTTCTATCCATGATGGCTGTTCTATTTTTGCCGAGACAATTTCAAATGGGGGTCATCGAAAACACGAGTGAAAACCATATCGATACTGCGATGTGGCTTTTCCCACTCTACCTCCTTTTGATCAATCTGTTTGTACTTCCCATTGCATTCGGGGGCATGGTGTATTTTCCAGAGGGCTTGTTTCAGTCGGATACCTTTGTCCTGGCCTTTCCACTAGCCTTGGGCGAAAAGTGGCTCGCCATCCTAGTCTATCTGGGTGGATTCTCAGCAGCTACCGGGATGATCATTGTATCTACCATCGCTCTGAGTACCATGATCAGTAATTACCTGGTGATGCCGATCTTACTTTCTTTTCCTGGATTTCAGAAAAGGAATCAACACCGTTTGGGACAAATCTTACTTTTTTCCAGAAGACTATCCATCCTTCTGGTCATACTTGCCGCCTATTCATATTATCATCAAGTTGCAGCACAATTCACTTTGGTCTCCATTGGCCTTATTTCTTTTGTAGCCATAGCCCAATTCGCCCCTGCCCTTATCGGTGGAATCTACTGGAAGCAGGCTAGCAGAAGAGGGGCTCAAACAGGAATTTTGGTTGGTTTTGCTATTTGGTTTTACACCTTGGTCTTGCCAACTATGGTGAATGTGGGATACTTTTCGGAAAGCCTTCTACAGCATGGCCCATTTGGCTTGAGCTTTTTAAGGCCTGAGGCGCTTTTGGGACTTTCGGATCTGAGCTACGTTTCCCATGGACTCTTTTTCAGCTTGGCACTGAATATTTTCTGCTTCGTCGGAGTCAGCCTTTTTAATGTTCAAAGCTCAAAAGAGCATAACCAAGCCGTCGTTTTTGTGGATATTTTCCGGCTTAGCAAGTCGATGGACTCCTCTGTCGTCTGGAAAGGACAAGCTTATTTACTGGATTTGAAAACACTCTTGGCTAATTTTCTAGGAGAAAAGAAGACCGCCAAAGCCCTCAAAGATTTTACTGCCAATACCGGGAAACAGCTTGATGAAAAGGCCTTGGCCGACCCTGAATTTGTCAATTATTCAGAGCGTCTTCTGAGTGGCGTCATCGGTGCCGCTTCTGCTCGAATCTTGGTAGCCTCTGTGGTCAAAGAGGAGGAAATCCGAATGGAAGAGGTCTTGGATATTCTCAAGGAATCCAGCGAAATCAAGGCTCTCAACAAAGAGCTCGAGGCAAAAAGCCGAGAACTCAAAAAGGCCTCTAAAAAGCTTCAGGAATTGATCCAAAAACTTCAAATCAATGATCTCCTGAAGGACGAATTTATCTCTACCGTGACCCATGAGATGAAAACACCCATCACATCCATTCGGGCATTTTCGGAGATAATAAAAGAAGATGAACTACCTGAAGAAGAGCGTAATCGATTTTTGGAAATCATCATTCAGGAAACTGAGCGAATGAGCCGATTGATCGATCAAGTGCTGGATTTGGAGCGCTTCGACTCCGGAAAGCAGAGGATGAACCTACGGGAAGTTGATCTACTTGAGCTTATCAGAGAATCTGCAGAATCAATTCGGCAGGTAATGGTTGAAAAAGGATTGAAGTTTGAGCTTCAGCTAGCTGAAAATATAAAAAAGCAAAACTTAGACCCAGACCGAATCAAGCAAGTTTTGCTGAATTTACTTTCCAATGCATCAAAATTTGCCCGCTCTGAGGTAAAAATCAAAGCCCAATTTGAGGGTAATTCTTGGACGGTTTCAGTTTGGGATGATGGCCCGGGAATTCCCGCAGAGGAGATCCCTTACATCTTTGATAAGTTTTTTCAAGCCAGAAATCAAAACAGTAAGAAGCCGGTGGGAAGTGGATTGGGGCTGGCTATTTCCAAAAAAATCATTGAATCCCATCAGGGAGAACTAAATGTTGATCGAAAAAATGAATGGACCTACTTTGAGATCAAGCTGCCGATTTTGATTACTAAACCACAAGAAAAACTGACCCAAATACTATGAGTAAGATACTAATCGTCGATGACGAACCAAATATTCTCCTGTCACTGGAATACCTCTTGAAAAAAGATGGACATCGCGTTTTTATCGCTCGTGATGGAGAAGAGGCCATTGGCATCGTGGACAAGGATTCCCCAAGTCTGGTAATTTTGGATATTATGATGCCCAAAGTAGACGGCTATGAGGTCTGTAAATACATCAAGAATCAGGACCCATCTGTCAAGGTGATCTTTCTTTCTGCAAAAAGTAAGAAACAGGATATTCAGAAGGGACTGGCTATCGGGGCGGATTTGTATTTGACCAAACCCTTTGTCAATAAAGACTTGGTAGCAAAAGTAAAAGCAATATTGAACTAATTAAATAAACCTAAAAATAAAAACCCATGAGCGATCGATTGCATACCCTGAGCGGGTACCTTTACGAATATCAAAAAAGTGTGAGCCAGCCTGAGGAATTTTGGGCAAGAATTGCCGATTCATTTTTCTGGAGAAAACGCTGGAACAAAACGCTGGAATGGAACTTTGAAAAGCCAGACGTGAAGTGGTTTGCAGGAGGAAAGTTGAACATCACTGAGAATATTTTCGAGAGACAACTTTTTACCCATGCAGATCAGGCTGCCATCATTTGGGAGCCCAATGATCCCAATGAAGAAACACGGACCCTAACTTATCGGGAATTGTATGAAGAAGTGAATCGATTTAGTAATGCCCTCAAATCCAAAGGCATCCGAAAGGGAGATCGGGTCATTATCTACATGCCGATGGTGCCCGAGGCGGCGGTCGCTATGCTGGCCTGCGCACGAATTGGTGCCATTCATTCCGTTGTTTTTGCAGGGTTCAGTGCGTCAGCCTTGGCAGACCGAATTATCGATTGTAACGCAAAGGCTGTTTTGACTTCTGATGGCAATTTCCGCGGAGCGAAAAAAATTCCTGTCAAAGCCGTCGTGGATGAGGCACTGGAAAAGGCCTCCGTCGAAAGCGTCATTGTGTATCAGCGCACACATCAAGAAGTGACCATGAAAGAAGGTCGAGACTTCTGGTGGCATGAGGTCGTCGCCAACGAATCTACTGAAAACAAAGCTGAGGAGATGGATTCGGAGGACATGCTATTTATCCTCTATACATCCGGATCGACAGGCAAGCCCAAAGGCGTGGTACATACAACGGGCGGTTACATGGTTTATACCAAGTATTCATTTGAAAATGTGTTCCAATACTCCCCCGGTGATGTGTACTGGTGCACAGCAGATATCGGCTGGATCACCGGACACTCTTACATCGTTTACGGGCCTCTTTTGGCAGGGGCTACCACGCTGATGTTTGAGGGAGTACCGACCTTTCCAGATGCGGGACGCTTCTGGCAGGTGGTGGAAAAGCACCGCGTCAATCAATTTTACACAGCTCCCACCGCAATTCGCGCTTTACAGGCCTACGGAACTGAACCGATCGAAGGAAATGACCTCAGCTCGCTCAAAGTACTCGGCTCTGTCGGAGAGCCTATCAATGAGGAAGCTTGGAATTGGTACCACACTCATATCGGAAAGGGTAAATGCCCCATCGTCGATACTTGGTGGCAAACAGAGACGGGAGGCATCATGGTATCTCCACTAGCTGGAATTACCCCGACCAAACCTGCCTATGCGACGCTTCCGCTGCCAGGAATTCAACTGACTATCGTGGATGCAGAAGGGAAGGAATTGACTGGAAATGGAGTAGAGGGAAATCTTTGCATCAAATATCCCTGGCCATCGATGATCCGTACGACCTACGGAGACCATGAGCGATGCAAGCAAACATACTTCTCTACCTACAAAGGGATGTACTTCACCGGAGACGGCGTAAAACGAGATCATGATGGATATTACCGAATTTTGGGCCGTGTGGATGATGTAATCAATGTCTCCGGACATCGAATGGGTACAGCCGAAGTGGAAAACGCCATCAATGAGCACCCACTTGTCATCGAATCAGCAGTGGTCGGGTATCCGCACGAGGTCAAAGGTCAAGGAATCTATGCCTATGTGATTTGCGATATGAAAAACCGAACCGAAGAAAATTTGGTAGCTGAAATCAAGGATACAGTTTCCAAAATAATCGGACCGATAGCTAAACCGGATAAAATCCAAATCGTCCCCGGCCTTCCAAAAACCCGATCTGGTAAAATCATGCGTAGAATTCTTCGAAAAGTAGCAGAAGGAATCACCGAAAATATGGGAGATACCAGTACTTTGCTTGATCCGGAAGTAGTGGAGAAAATCATAGAAGGAAGGAAATAAGTCCTCGATCTTGTTTCTTGTGTCTAACTTCTAGCCTCTAGCATGAATGTTATTATCAATCGGGTAGCCGAATTTCTCAGAAAGCATCCTCCTTTTTCATTTTTGGAAGAGGGGGACTTGCTATCTGTAGCCCAATCGGTAGAGATCAGCTACCTATCTAAAGATGAGTGGTTATTCCACCAGGGAGAGCCTGCCAGACCCCATTTTTTCATCCTCAAAGAAGGTCAAATCATGCTTCAAGAAGCTGGTGAAATCCGGGAATACTGTGATGTGGGCGATGTGTTTGGAATATTGGCTTTGCTGGGAAAAAGACCCTACGTGCTTGACGCCCTTGCGGGAGAGAATTGCCTGATCTATGCGATACCGGTAGCTATTTTTGAAAAGCTTTTGGAGAAAAACCCAAAGGTTTCGCTCTATTTTGCTGCTGGCTTTGCTGCGGGACAGGTGGTATTCAAAGCGGATTTGGAAAAGGGGCAGGAGGCCCGAATGGAATTTAGCCGCAAATCTGAGGACCATTCATTGTTGATTTTTTCAGGGCAGAGTGCCTTCCGAATTTCCAAAAATGTCCTGACTTGCCAGCCAGAAAACACCATCCGAGAAGCAGCTCAGCTCATGGATGAGCGTCAAGTCAGCAGTATTATTATCTGCAATGAGCAAGGATATCCGCTTGGAATCATTACTGATAAGGATTTACGAAGTAAGGTGCTTTCAAAAGGCATTTCTCCTGATAAACCCTGTTCGGAGATCATGTCTAGCCCGGTGATTACCAGAAAACCGGATACGGCTTTTGCTGATCTATACCTCAGCATGATCAAAAACCGCCTTCACCACCTCATACTCACTGAGGATGGCACAGCAGAGAGTCCCGTGTCTGGAATTCTTTCCGATCATGATATTTTACTTTCCATGGGCAACTCTCCTGCAGTGCTGATTCATGCCCTCAACAATGCCAACACCATTGAAGAAATGGCCCAAATCCGAGATCGTGCAGAAACTATGCTCCGCTACTATCTAGAAAATGAGGTGGCCATGGATTTCGTGGCGGGCGTGATGACGGAAATAAATGATGTCATCATTCAGCAAGCCATTGCTTTTGGCAAAAAACACCTAGGCAAAGACTACCCGGAAATGGAAGAGGTGCCATTTGCTTTTCTCTCATTAGGCTCAGAAGGTAGGGAAGAGCAGTTGCTTCGCACCGATCAGGATAATGCCATACTTTATGGGAATGTAGAAGCTGACCTTAAAGAAAAAGCACAAGAATACTTTCAGCATTTAGGCAGCTATGTGGTAGAGGCAATGCTTACTTGCGGATTTAGCGCCTGCCCGGCAAATATCATGGCTTCCAATGCGGATTTGGTTTTACCCCTTTCAAAATGGAAAGCCAAATTTTCCGAATGGGTTCTTCATCCGAGCCCGGAAGCCTTACTGAGATCATCCATCTTCTTTGATTTTAGAGTGATTTCTGGCAGTTTGGCTCTTGGTGATGAGTTGAGTTTTCATGTCTTTGAGGAAATTAAAAAGAAGCCGGTCTTTTTAAATTTCTTAGCAAAAAATGCCCTCCAAAACCCTCCACCATTGGGTTTCTTCCGAAACTTTCTGGTCGAAAAATCAGGTGAGCATCGGGATCAATTTGACATCAAAGCCCGGGCAATGATGCCGCTTACCGATTTGGCGAGGCTTCTTGTGTTGTATCATGGCGTATCGGGTATTAACAATACCTTCAAACGATTCGAAAAACTTGCTGAGATAGAACCCAACTACCAGGAGCTTTTTACCCAAGCAGCCAAAGCCTATGAAATTCTGATGCGCATGCGGGCCATTGAAGGTCTTCAAAATGGTAATAGTGGACGCTATATTGCTCCCGAAAAATTGGGGAAAATACAGCGTCAGCTTCTCAAAAACACCTTTGGCCCTATCGGAGAGCTTCAGGATATTATCCAGGTCAGATTCCAACTTGACTTTTTCCGCTCATGAGCTGGTGGCCATTTCGACCGGAGGAAAAAAAAGAGTCATTTGTCGAAGAATATTTGGCTCTTTTTGAATCGTCTATTCCTCCAATCCGAAAAATCAATCAACTGGAGTTCATTGTCTTAGATACTGAGACCACAGGCTTGGATGTCAAAAAAGACCATATCATTTCCTTTGGTGCGGTAAAAATCAAACAGGGAAAAATCCGGGTTGATTCAGCGATTGAACTTTATCCGGAGTCTTCAAAAAGCCTCGCAAATACCGCGAAAATTCATGGCTTGATCAAGCGGGAAAACCTGCTCAGTCCAAAGACATTCAGCCAAAAACTACTGAGCTATCTGGGCTCAGGAATAATCGTCGGGCATCATATCAATTTTGATCTGGAAATGCTTCAAAAAATATCCTCACCTTTTGGCTTGAAGAGTTTTCCCAATCCACATTTGGATACCTTAGACCTTGCTGTCCGACTGGAGTACGGACCACACATCAACTGGAATGAAATACCGATGCGGGAATTCGGGCTAGACCAACTTTGTGAGCGATATCAAATTCAAACTGAAGACCGACACACCGCTGCTGGTGATGCTTTTTTGACAGCCCAGCTTTTAATCAAAATGCTCAAGTCCGCCGAGACAAAAGGAATAGATAGCTTTGGAAAGCTTTTTCGCTAATTACTTCCAGACGATATCAACTTTCCCTTCGATCAGCATATGAATCAGCAATTCATCGACTAAAGGATAAAATCCTCCTGGTGCTAGACTCAAATCCCCCAAGCGAAGATCTGCAATGGGAGTTTCTAATTTTAGCTGTCCCTGAAAAGAGTCTAAAGTGCTCTGCAATAATTCATCGATCGGGAACCTTGCCTGTCTTTCTATCCTTCGGATAATCTTTCCCTTTTTGAAAGCTACCGCCCAATTTACTTTGGTACTTTCTGTGACTACTTTAAAGTTGATATCTTGTAACTCTAACTGCTGCTCCACTTGATCAAAAGAGGGTTTACCTACCACGTAGATCTCTCCATCCAACTGTTCCCCATCTGATCGGATAGCCAAAAAGTCTGCTCGAACCATAAGCAACTCACCAAAAGGACCGGTCTGCAGATTGGATAGCTGCATGGTGGTTTTTTTATCCACTCGGATAGGCGAACTGCCTAAGAAATTGCCCAGTTCCTGATCGAGAAATTCATATCCTATGCCGATAGGAACTCGGGCTGAAATAAGGTTTTTCTCCTCTCTTCGCTCAGTCAAATCCGGAAGTGGAAAAGCTCTCGAAGGCTTTGCCTCCACTGGGTGGCTTTGGATTTTTCCTTTCAAACCTAAGAACAAATCCAGCGCATTATTCCCAGAAAACTGCTCATCAAAACCTACCTCTTGAGGCTGAATCGAGAATGCTAGGTTTTGGTTTTGCCAACTCACCTTAAAAGGCTTTCCTACCTGCTGCCAAAGAATATCAATCCAGGGTTTCAGTTGAACCAATTCCTGCTCAGGTCCCAAATTTATCTCTGCCCAACGGCTAATTTGACGCTCAAGCGTGCCAGTCAAGTCCAGTTCCAAGCCCAAAACTTCCAGTGTCAGATCTCCACCGAGCTCAACCAATTCAAAATCGTGGACCGAGAGAGACCAATTCGGATTGACTTCAGGATTGATCCGAATCAGCGGAGCAAAATTTTCGTCCAAAGGAACTCTTCTTCTGAAAAGGCTCCCAAGTCCTCCCTGCTTCAAGCCGACTTCCCCCTGGATTTGCAAGGGAATTCTCAATTCTAATTGCTCCTTGCTTAAGGTCTTCCAGGTTACCTTTCCAGCCCGTCTAATCTGAAGATCCCCCTCCAAACCATTACCCAAATCCAAATCATCTTCTTCCACTAAGATTTGCAGAAGTTGAGAATTGACCAATCGATCGAAAGTAGCAGCCGGCATCTGAGCAGGTAGCGAAACTTCTGATAGGGCCTCCGGTACAGTGGGAGAAGCTCCGGGACTTGATATATCTAAACTTTTACAGGAAAAGAAGAAAAATAAGGAACTTATTAGAAGTAGACTGTATTTTTGCAAATATGTTGCGTTTTTAATTCGCATGAAGGAATAGTAAATTTTCAATTGAGATTCAGGTCAAAATTAGGAGAATAACGTATGAATTGGCAAAAACTTACCGATCCCGGACAAATTGATGTAATCAAGCAGCAGAGTAAAGACATGCCAGTCTTGATTTTCAAGCATAGTACGCGATGCTCCATCAGCAGTATGTCACTCGACAGACTAGCACGTAATTGGAAGAAAGAGGATGAGCAGCGTCTGATCCCTTATTTTTTGGATCTGATAGCTTTCCGATCTCTTTCCGATCAAGTTGCCATGGACTTTGGAGTTCCTCATCAATCTCCTCAGGCCATTCTCATTAGGGATGGGAAGGTGGTATTTGAGGATAGCCATTTTGGGATTTCATACAATAGTATTATGGCTAAAATTTAAACCCGGATTATGCATTAGAATCTGTAGTAGCCTGTCCCGTCCCGATTGATCGGGATACGGGAAGAGGTCAAACTGCAATAAAATCAATCCGCCTGAGGCGGAGAATGAGGCATCCCGAGTGCTCGGGACGATGATTGAGCTAAATGCAGCAAAGCGATTGATTTTGAAGCGGTTTGGACTCGTAATAAGAAGTCTAATGCATATTTCGGGTTAAAGAAAACCATACCCATATTTTGCCTTTTATCCCCAAGATATTCCATTCTTATTTATTCTTCAGATTAGTTTAAACCCCAGGCTTTTTCATTGAGTCAAAGTACTTGAACTTTGCTCATTATGAAAAAAATTATACCTCTCATTTTATTGGTTTTCAGCTTTTTATCTAGCAACTCTATTTTTGCGCAGCGAAGCCAAACTCAACCTGAGCGAAAACTGACCGGAGTCGTCATAGACGATACGATCAATCAGCCCATGGCTGGGGCTAATGTCCAAATAAAAACACTGGCCGACTCCCTGCTACGGGGAGCAGTCACAGACGGCCAGGGAAAATTCGAAATCGCTCGTCCGAATATCCCCCAGGTGAAAATCGAAATCACCTTCATAGGCTATGAAAAGATATCCAAAGTCCACAATCTGCGAGATGCAAGCGATTTAGGAAGGCTTGTATTGATGGAGGACACCAAAGAATTGGGAGAGGTATTGATCGAAGGACAGGTTCCCGTTGGGGAGCAAAGAGGTGATACGACTTCTTTCAATGCGAATGCATTCAAAACCATGGAGAATGCCCAAGCAGAAGATTTGATTCGCAAAATGCCTGGGATCACGATGCAGGGAGGTCAGCTTCAGGCTCAAGGAGAAGCGGTCAAAAAGGTGCTTGTCGATGGCCGGGAGTTTTTTGGATCAGACCCAAGTATTGCTCTGCGCAATTTGCCGGCAGACGCTATCCAGCGGGTAGAAGTACTTGATCAGCGCTCAGACCAAAGTCGATTGACAGGTTTTGACGATGGCAACTACTCCAAGACTATCAACATCATTTTGAGAGAGGATCGAAAAAATGGTCAGTTTGGTCGTGTCTATGCGGGATATGGAACCGATGACCGCTACTCTGGCGGAGGAAGCTTAAATTTCTTCAATGGTGATAGGCGCTTCTCCATATTAGGCCTGACCAATAATATAAATCAACAGAACTTCTCCTCACAGGATCTGGCCGGCTTGAGTGCTAACTCCGGTGGCGGCGGACGTGGTGGACGCGGAGGGGGCCGATGGGGCGGCGGAAATAATAACTTCTTCGTCGGCAATGACATCGGTATCATTGCTACCAATGCCTTAGGCTTAAATTACAGTGATAAATGGGGTAAAAAAGTAAACTTCACCGGTTCCTACTTTTTCAACAACACCAACAATACGCTCCGTCAAATCACAAATGAAGAACGGATTATCAACGAAAGCATGAGTCAGTTTTATCAAGAAAGCCTAATCAACAACGTCGAAAACTTCAATCACCGGGCAAATGCCAGAATTGAAGCCGACCTGAACGATAAAAACAGCATCATCATCACGCCAAGCTTTTCGATTCAAAACAACCGTACCTTCAGCGACCGCGATGCCTTGACACTAGGCAATGATGGGGATTCGCTCTCTGCACTTCGCTCAGTCTCGGAGGCAGAGACTAAAGCCTTCAACATTTCAAATAATATTACCTATCGTTATAAATTTGACAAACCCAGAAGAACAATTTCTACAGATATTTCTACTACTTGGAGCAATCGTGATCAGTTTTCTGACCTGGAAGCCGCTAGCAGTGACTTTCAGCGAAACCAATTAGACACGACCATTCAAGAGACAGATGCTTTGAATGATGGATTCAACTACCGGGTAAATCTCACTTTTACCGAACCTTTAGGCAAAAAGGCCATGGGTACATTTGGCTACCAAGTTTCCAACAACAAAACCCTTGCTGATCAAAAAACACGAGTTTTCAACGAAGAAAACCTCCCCGTTTTGGATACGGCATTGAGTAATGAGTTTGATAATAAATTTATCACACAGCGCTTGAGAAGTGGCTATGCCTACAACAATAACGGCTACAGCATCAACCTAAACTTGGATTATCAGTTCGCCAGGTTGGACAATGAGGCATTTTTTCCTGAGGTAGGAGTTTTTAGAAGAGACTTTAATAATCTACTGCCTAGTGCAAACATAAACTACAGAAATCGGGAATCAGGTTTTAGCTGGAGAATTCGCTATCGAACAGATACCGACGAACCAAGCGTGAATCAATTGCAAAACGTGATCAACAACCAAAACCCGCTTAACCTCAGTGTGGGAAATCCGAATCTTGGGCAGAGCTATAATCACAATATTTTCGCGAACATAGCGAAGGTGAATCTGGAAAAATCCCAGACCTTTTTCACCTTTATCAACTATTCCGCTACCAGTAATTTTATAGGAAATAGCACCTTTGTAGCAGCGCAGGATACGCTGATCAATGGTGAAGTTTTGCTAAGACCAGGAGGTCAGATTTCTCAGCCGGTCAATTTGGATGGTAATTGGAGATTGCGGGCCTTTGCCACTTATGGAATGCCCATTCCCAAACTGAAACTCCAATTCAATACCAATACACGAATCGGTTTCAACCGAACTCCGGGTATGATCAACGGGGAGAAAAACCTGAATGATAACATCGACCTAAGTCAAGGAATCACGATCAGTTCCAATATCAGCAAGAATGTCGACTTCTCGGTCAGCACTACCGGTACCTACACGATTGTTAACTCTAGCTTGCAGGCCAATCTGGATCAGAACTTCTACGTGCAAGAGTCCAATATTCGCTTGTATTACTCTCCAAACAACGGAAAGCTATTTGTAGGAAATACAGTGAATAACATGCTATACAGCGGACTTTCGGAAGGTTTTGATCAGTCAGTGTGGCTTTGGAATATCGAGGGAGGCTTCCGCTTTGCCAAGAATAACAAAGCAGAATTGAAGGTGGTGATCTTTGATCTCTTAAATCAGAATAACAGCATCAGCCGAACCGTGTCAGATGTAGCCATTACAGATGTATTTACCAATGTATTGACCCGATACGGAATGCTGACATTCACCTACATCATCGGCAATTTCAAAGAGCCCAAGCCGGAAGATAGCCCTTGGAGAAGAGCCCGGCCAAGCGGGGGTAGAACTTGGTAAGTTCTACACAAAAAAATCCCGACTCTTATCAGAAAGTCGGGATTTTTTATGAATTCCTAAAAATGATTATGGTTGAACAGCTCCTTTGATCCTCAAATTATTTGCATCCAAAAACATAATCTTTTGGGTCGTTTCGATGGAATAATGATCGATCTTCTGGGTCCGTTGATTCATATAAATCTCCCCGATTATGGTTGAAGTATAGAAAAAATTTTCCTTCGAAATCTTAAAAGTCACCCAAATCGGGCGATCATCAATGATCCTTACTTTGATTTCCTTGATAGAGCTTTTTTCTCCCGGCTGGAGCCTGTGTAGCAGTACATCTCCATTTACTTCGGTCGAATAGGCTGTGACCATAGAGGGCTTATTGATATCAGCCTTGAAAAAAGCATCGAGTTCTTCTCTCCACTCTTCTTGGCTTAAGGTCACTTCGGTGGCTTCCTCCTTACCGTTGATTCGAGTGGTCTTCCGGACGGTCTCATTTCCCAATTTGGAAATTTCACCCTCCACAAAACCGGCTATATCATAGTAGGGTAAGACATCCAATTCTCCTGGCTTAGCAATTCCAGGAGCATTTTCACAGGAATTCAAAAGGGTCAGAACAAACCCAAAAACAACAAATAGGCTAATTCTCATTAGTTGATCAGGATATTTCCGGTCATTTCCTCAGGGACTGCCACACCCATCAATTTCAAGATGCTAGGTGCCAAATCCCCCAATTTTCCATCGGCAAGTTCAAATCGATCATGCTTATCGACTACAATGAATGGTACCAAATTAGTCGTATGGGCTGTATTTGGTGTGCCGTCCTCATTGATCATCATGTCGGAGTTTCCATGATCTGCAATCACAATGATCGTATAGTCATTTTCCAAAGCAGTTTCGATCACGCTTTTTGCACACTCATCTACTGCTTCACAAGCTTTCACAGCCGCGTCAAAATCTCCGGTGTGTCCCACCATATCTGCATTGGCAAAATTGAGGCAGATGAAGTTGGCTGATTTTCGCTTCAGTTCCGGATTGATTTTCGAAGCAATCTCATAGGCACTCATCTCTGGCTTGAGATCATAAGTAGCCACCTTGGGTGAAGGGCAGAGAATTCGGCTTTCACCTTCAAATTCCTTTTCTCTTCCTCCGGAAAAGAAGAATGTGACGTGAGGATATTTCTCAGTCTCGGCAATTCTTATCTGTTTTTTGCCTGCTCGCTCCAGGACCTCTCCTAAAGTGTTGCTAAGATTGTCTTTTTCAAAAAGCACTTTGATACCCTGAAAAGTATCATCGTAATTGGTGAAAGTGATATAATCTAAATCCAGCTTTTTCATATTGAAATCCTCAAAGTCTCGCTGCGTGAGTACCTGAGTGATTTCTCTTCCTCTATCAGTACGGAAATTGAAACAAACCACCACATCGCCATCTGCCATGATGCCAAGCGGTTTATTATCTGCACCGACATGGATGATGGGTCGAATGAATTCATCCGTCACTCCATTATCGTAGGACTTTTGAATGGCTGCTAGAATATTCTTGGACTTCTCTCCCTCACCATTTACCAGAGCATCATAGGCTAGCTTGACACGCTCCCAGCGATTGTCTCGATCCATCGCATAGTATCTCCCTACCACAGATGCGATTTTCCCGGTTGATTTTTGAAGGTGATTTTCCAAGTCCTGAAGGTATTTGACTCCACCTTTTGGATCTGTATCCCGTCCATCGGTAAAAGCGTGAATAAATACATCTTCCAGGTCATGATGCTTAGCTGCATCACAGAGTCCTTTCAAGTGGTCAATATGGGCATGGACTCCTCCATCGGATACCAAACCCATAAAGTGTACCTTTTTCTTATTCTTTTTGGCACTTTCAAATGCTTCCGTCAAAATCGGATGATCTTTCAATTCTCCGTTCTTGACTGCCTGATTGATTTTTACCAAGTCTTGATAGACCACTCGACCGGCACCAATATTCATATGTCCCACCTCGGAATTACCCATTTGTCCTTCGGGCAATCCCACAGCCAAGCCAGATGCATCCAGTTTGGCATGAGGATAATTTTGATATAGACTATCTACAAAAGGAGTTTTCGCTTTGTCTATGGCAGATACAGCCGGATTACTCGCTATACCCCATCCGTCCAGGATCATTAAAAGTACATTCTTTTCCATAGGGGCAAATATATTATTTTTCTCACCATTGTGAGGAGGAGTTCCCATTGCGATTCAAATTCATCTTTTCAAAAAGCAGGAAAGGTTCTTCCTAATACTTTTTTGGCTTAGTATTTGTCTAATTGATTCCCAAATGAATGCCCTCCCGTTTATATTAAGTTTATTCTTGATTTTCATGCCCTTCATGGACAAGGAAGATCTCAATGAATCCATCGATCCGGTGATTTTGGCTATTGATTCTGGGAGTAGCGGTGAACTAGCCCGCTATTTCGAAAATAGTATTTCACTGAATATCAATGGACAACAGGGGGATTTCTCCAAAAACCAAGCAGAGCAGGTCATCAAAGATTTTTTTAAGAAAAACCCTCCCTTGAGGTTTCAGCTAGTTTACAGAAGTGAAACTAATCCCAAATTGAGTTCCTATATCGGTGAATATCAAAGTGGTCAGGCGAGCTATCGGGTCTTTATAAAAATCAACCAACTCGATACAGATTTGAAAATTTACAGCCTTGGCTTTGTAAAAGCTTAAGGTAATTTTTCCAAAAACAGCGACTAAACCTTTCAATATGCCTATTTTTGTGGCATGAAGCCTGCCTATCTATCTGATTCAGCCCTTGATCAATTTATACAATCTGCCTTTGCCGAGGACATTGGTCCAGGAGACTATTCTTCACTTTCTGCCTTTCCATCGGATAGACAAGGCAGAGCAAGATTGCTCATCAAAGGCGATGGCATCTTGGCTGGAGTTGAGTTGGCTGAGCGAATTTTCAAAGCTTTTGATCCTCGATTGGAGGTAAAAGTCTTCAAAAAAGACGGAGAGACTGTTTCTTTCGGTGAAATTGGCTTAGAAGTCTCAGGGCCGGCGGCTTCCATTCTTTCATCTGAAAGACTAGTCCTCAACTGCATGCAACGAATGAGTGGGATTGCCACCAAGACTCACCGTCTTACCCAAAAAATCCTTCATACCAAAGCTCGGCTGATGGACACCCGGAAGACAACTCCCAATTTCCGATTGATGGAAAAGTGGGCTGTTCACATCGGAGGAGGGGTAAATCATCGCTTTGCCCTTTACGATATGGTTATGCTGAAGGATAATCATGTGGACTTCGCCGGAGGAATCCGACAAGCCATCATTAATACCAAAAACTATCTTAAAGCTAATTCGCTCAATCTAAAAATCGAAGTAGAAACCAGAAATCTGCAAGAGGTCGCTGAGGTCCTGGAAGTAGGAGGCGTAGACTATATCATGTTGGATAATATGGACTACGATACCATGCGAGAGGCAGTTGATTTAGTAGATGGAAAAATGAGTATTGAAGCTTCCGGAGGAATTACGGAAGAAACCCTGGCAGCAGTGGCTGAATGCGGAGTTGATTTTATTTCCATGGGTGCTTTGACTCACTCGGTGAACAGCATGGATATCAGCTTAAAAGCTTTTTAAAAAAGGTTAAAAATCATCATCTCAATTTTTTTGGCCTTTAATCTGCTTTAATCATTAAAAAGACAGATATGAAAGGTCTCACTTATACAATTGCATTTATTTGGTTGATCGCTTGCAGCCCCAAATCCTTCCCGGATAGTAATTGGGAAGGAAAGAAGTGGGTACTTATCGAGCTTAACGGAAACCCTGTACAGGTATCAGGAACAGACAAAGATGCCCACATTCAGTTTGATGCCGATTCAAAGCAAATCAGCGGGAATGGTGGATGTAATCGGATTTTTGGACCATACGAAATTGAACAAAATGAGCAGCTACAATTCGGTAATTTAGGTTCGACCATGATGTCCTGTCCGGATAGCAGATTTGAAAATGCCTTTTTGGAAGCGATTCGGGCGGTTCGTAGTTACGCTTACGAAGAGGGTCAGCTCATTTTGAAAAATGGTGCTGGTACAGAAATCATCCGGCTGCAATAATTAGGGCCTTCTGAAAAACGCCTGAATAAACCAAAAGCGATCTTTTTCCCTATTAATTCGATCTTTTTTGAAAAGAGGTTTTTAGCAATTTCAAGGTTATTGGCTTAAAAAATACCAAAAAATCTCAAACTTGAGCTCTTTCAGCAGACCCTAATCAGAGCCAGCGCTTGATTCGAAAGGCTATGAGCATTCCAACCGCAGCAATACCCATTCCTCCTAAAACGTAAAAATATCCATTTCGGGAGCTCAGTTCGGGCATGTATTCGAAATTCATTCCATAGACACCTGCGACAAAGCTGAGAGGAATGAAAATCGTCGAAATGATCGTTAAGACCTTCATTACATTATTCATTCGGTTCGAAAGACTATTCATATACAGGTCCAACACACCGGATGACATATCCCGAAATACTTCGATGGTTTCGATGACTTGAATGGTATTTTCATATAAATCCCGGATGAAAGGCCGGACTTCTGGAGAAATTTTATGCTCGGCATATTTGTCAAAGGAGCCAATCACTTCCCGAAGTGGATAAACTGACCGTCGGAGATCCATCATTTCTCTTCGCTGAAGGTAAAGCGCATTGAGTGTTTCCTTCCCTAGCTCAAGCATGGCTTGAGACTCCAGATTCTCGATTCGCTCTCCGATATTTTCCATGACTAGAAAATAATTGTCAATCACAGCGTCCAAGAGGGCATAGAGCAGGTAGTCTGTTCCTCTTTGGCGAATGGCTCTTCTTGGATCCACCAATCTCTCCCTGACAAATTGGAATACATCCCCAGCTTTTTCTTGAAACGTAATTAAAATATTTTTCTCCATCAAAAAACTGACTTGCTCTTCAGTAATGGGAGACTCAGGAGAATTGCACTGAATCATTTTTAGCGTAGCAAAAATGTACTCGTCAAAGACCTCCATTTTAGGGCGTTGCTCCACGCTTAGAATGTCCTCTAAGGTCAATTTATGAATACCAAAAAGTTTTCCAATCTGCTCAAGTAAGGAAATATCATGCAGGCCTACGATATCAATCCAAATTACTTTCGCTTGTGAGTTGAGGTGATCTTCAAGTTGGGAAAGTTCGATTCGTTCCTCAGAAAACACTGACTCATCATAGGTGATCAAATTGATAAAAACCTCTTCCTGTTTTTTTTCTCCTCCATATACCAAGGATGCAGGAGGAAGCCCCACTTTATGAGAGCGCTTTTTTCTCTTTTTGGTTTTAAAAAGATTTTGGAATTGCTTCAGGGTGGACTGAGGACGAGACATGGGCTAGGGGTTCTTTTCCTTTAGAAATTCGATATTTCTTTTGAGTCCTACAAATTTGGTACGCTTCACAGCAGACTTTTTAAAAACTTTCCGGAAAGTTTCTTCAGTCATTTCTATCCAGTCTTTTTTTGTAAAATCTTTTAAATCTGGATGAAGATCAAAAGCAGGCTCTTGATGTGGACGGGAAAAGCGATTCCATGGGCATACGTCTTGGCAGATATCACAGCCAAAAGCCCAGTTTTCCATTTTATCTCTGAACTCGTTTGGGATGGAATCTTTCAGCTCGATCGTCAGGTAGGAAATACAACGCGAACCATCCACCACTCCGGGCTGCACGATCGCATCCGTAGGACAGGCATCGATGCAGGCTGTGCAAGTGCCGCAATAATCTTTGGCTATTGGAGAATCAGGCTCTACTTCTAGATCGATGATCAATTCAGCCAAAAAGAAAAAACTTCCCATCTCCCGATTGAGCAGCAGGCTGTTTTTACCGATCCAACCCAGTCCAGCTTTTTGCGCCCATTGCCGTTCCATGACAGGGGCTGAATCGACAAATACACGCCCCTCGATTTCCCCAATTTCCTCCCGAAGAATTTCCAGAAAAGTTTTGAGCTTTTCCTTAATCACAAAATGATAGTCTTGGCCATAGGCATATTTTGCGAGCTTGATATCCTCGGCTTTTTCAGGAAGTTTTTTCTCGGGAAAGTAATTGTAAATCAATGAGACGACAGTTTGTGCCCCTGGAACGAGTTTGCAGGGATCCAGTCGTTTGTCGAAGTGATTGGCTAAGTAAGCCATTTGGCCCTGATAGTTTCGATTGAGCCAATCCTCCAATCGAGGCGCTTCTTCTTCTAAAAATTCTGCTTTTGAAATCCCGCAAAAGTCGAAGCCCAATCGCTTCGCGGTCGATTTGATGGTTTGGGCGTGTTTTTGTGTGGAATTCATAGCTGCTCGAAAAGTACTTCAAATCAATTTAAGGACGAAATAGAACACTAAATGAAAAAACACACGTATATTTATATCAAACACGTGTAATTATGAAAACCAAGCTGACACTTACCGTCGAAAAAGAAATAGTAGAGCGTGCAAAGACCATAGCAGCCAACAGAGGGGTTTCCCTTTCAAAAATGTTTGAGGAGGTTTTTTCAAAAGAAGATCCAAAAATTGAACAAACGGAGGCTCAAAAAGCAGCTATATCACTTCTAAAAAAATTAGAATCTATGAAGCCCATCCCAAGTCTAAAAGAGTCTGACAAAGAGCTTCGAAGACGCTATTTGTTAGAAAAGTATGGTTAAAATATTCTTAGATACTAATGTCGTCATTGATCTTTTAGCAAAAAGAGAGCCCTTTTATAAGGATGCCAAATCTTTCCTTTTGCTTGCACAGAATGGATTTGCTCAGCTATTTATTGCTGAAAGCAGTTTAGGAAATCTTTTCTACCTTGCTTTTGAAGTCTATAAAATACCTAAGGCAAATGAAATTTTAGAAAAGTTTTTTTCAGTCTGTGATGTAATTCCAGGAGGTAGGGATTCCGTTCGAAAATCTCTAAATTCCAATTTTAAAGACAAGGAAGACGGCTTACAATATTATACCGCGTTAGCCCATAAGATGGACTTTTTCATTACTAGAAATAAAAAAGATTTTAAAGGTGACATCCAAATTCTAGTATTTACCCCAAAGGAATTTTTCACCTCTTAATCAATCCTCCACTCTCCTCAAATCCGGTCTATCCTGATACCATTGCTCTTCAAAAGTCTCTTCGATCTGAACCGGAGCTACCAACACAGACCATACCATCCAAATGACCAAAAATGGTCCTGCCATAAATAGCAACCATACTAATGGTAGGGCTACATTCAATTGAATCAGCGTCACGAAGATGATCAAAGCTCCCGTCACAAAACCTACCGCAAATTCATAATTCTTCATCTTTTTCGTGTTTTTAGTGGATAATGAAAACTCCATTCCCTTTCACTTTGTTATCACAGCAATGCTCGAAAAAAAGACAGTACCCAAAATGTAGTGGGCTTTACTGTCTTGCTTCTTGAATCTATTATCTTGCATCTGACCATGAAAGGCTTTCGCTTTACCCAATATATCCCACCCCAAGATCCAGAGAAAAATACCTTTGAGAATCTGCTCAATATCTTCCTTCAACTCGTCACGATGACCGGAGGAGATGTAGCTGAAGCGCTCAACTGGCTTTCAAATCTGGACAAACGATATAATCTCACCAATCCCAATTATGGGATAGGGGATTTTATCGAAGACCTCAAAACCAAAGGGTACCTCACTGAAGAAAATCAAAAAGGGGAGTTCAAAATCACTGGAAAAGCTGAGCAAAAGATCCGAAAATCAGCTTTAGAGGAAATTTTTGGCAAACTAAAACGTGGAAAATCAGGTCAGCATAAAACCACCCATTCCGGACAAGGCGAAGAGCGGGGAAGTGACCGGAGAGCCTATGAATTTGGAGACAATTTGGATCAAATCGCACTGACCGATTCGCTTCGGAATGCACAAGCAAATCACGGATTTTCAGGAGATTACTTGCTGACCGAAGATGATTTGGAAGTAGTCGAACAGGAATACCGCTCCCAAACTTCCACCGTGCTTATGATTGATATTTCCCACTCCATGATTCTATACGGGGAGGATCGCATCACCCCTGCAAAGAAAGTGGCAATGGCCCTAGCTGAATTGATCAAAACACGCTATCCAAAAGACACTTTGGATGTGATTGTTTTTGGAAATGACGCCTGGCAAATCGAAATCAAGGATTTGCCCTATTTGCAAGTCGGGCCCTATCACACCAATACCGTGGCGGGATTGGAATTGGCGATGGATTTGCTCCGCAGAAGAAAAAATCCGAACAAACAGATCTTTATGATCACCGACGGTAAACCTACCTGCCTGAAAGTCGGGATTAAGTATTACAAAAACGCTTTTGGCATAGACAGCAAAATATTGAATGAGACCCTCAAACTCGCTGCACAGTGTCGAAAGCTGAAAATCCCCGTGACCACCTTTATGATTGCGTCAGATCCCTATTTGAAGGAATTTGTGAAAGAATTTACACAAGTCAATAATGGAAACGCCTATTACAGTTCGCTGAAAGGACTGGGCGATTTGATTTTTGAAGACTATAGAAGAAACCGAACCAAACGCTTTTAAACAAACGCATGGACTACCAAAAACTTACCGGAAAAGAACTCACCCAAATCCGAACTTTAGGCCAATTGAAGGCAGCCGGATATCAACCCAAATCCATTAAAGAAGAACTTCGAGACAATCTAATCGCTAAAATCAAGCAAAAGGAAAATGTCTTTGAAGGAATCTGGGGATATGAGGATACAGTTATTCCTGATATCGAACGGGCAATTTTGTCGCGGCACAACATCAACCTCCTTGGTCTTCGTGGTCAGGCAAAAACCCGAATCGCCAGAATGATGACCCTACTTCTAGACGAGTACGTACCGCTTGTGTACGGTTCCGAATTAAACGATGATCCTTTGGCACCATTGACTTCCTACGCCAGAAATCTTATCGAAGAGCGGGGAGATGATACACCGATCACTTGGTGGCATAGAAATGATCGTTACACAGAAAAATTAGCAACTCCCGATGTGTCTGTAGCCGATTTGATTGGGGATGTGGACCCTATCAAAGCCGCTACGATGAAACTTAGCTACAATGATGAGCGAGTTATCCACTATGGCCTAGTTCCAAGATCACATCGCTCCATCTTCGTGATCAATGAATTGCCGGATTTGCAGGCAAGAATTCAAGTGGCACTGTTCAATATTTTACAAGAAGGAGATATTCAGATTCGAGGCTTCAAATTGCGATTGCCGCTGGATATTCAATTTGTATTCACTGCCAACCCGGAGGATTATACCAACCGGGGAAGTATTGTGACGCCGCTGAAAGACCGGATCGAAAGTCAGATCATCACCCACTATCCGAAGTCCATCGAAATAGGCAAAAAGATCACCGCACAGGAGGCCAATCTGAAAGGAAAGCCTGTGGATAACATTTATATCCCGGAGCTGATGAAAGACTTGATCGAGCAGATTGCGGTCGAAGCAAGAGGTTCAGAATATGTAGATGAAAAATCAGGAGTTTCTGCCCGATTGACGATTTCTGCTTATGAAAACTTGATTTCAGCAGCAGAAAGGAGGCTTTACCTGAATGGGGAAGAAAATACAACCGTACGAATTGCGGATCTGATTGGCGTCATTCCGGCTATCACAGGAAAGGTAGAACTCGTCTATGAAGGCGAACAGGAAGGCGCAGGTTTGGTTGCATACAATTTGATTGGAAAAGCGATACGTTCTCAGTTTATCAACTATTTTCCATCGCCTGAGGCGAAAAAGAAATCAAAAGAAGGAGACCCTTATGTGATTCCTTTGGCTTGGTTTGGCGAGGGAAATGAATTGGACATTCTTGCTTCCCAATCAGATAAAGAATACAAGCAAGCACTCCATGAGGTCCCCGGCCTTGAAGAAGTAGTGACCGGGTTAGTCAAGAATTTACCGGAGAAAGAGAAGGAATTCTTTATGGAATTTGCCCTTCACGGCCTAGCCGAATACTCTCAGCTTAGTAAAAATTTACTAGACACCGGCTTACAGTTCAAGGATCTCTTCAGCTCCATGTTTAATATGGGGCCCGGTGATGATGATGATTTTGACGAGGATGATTTATAAGAAAGGGGCGAAAGCCTCTTTTTTTTGTATTTTGAAAAAAAATTTTAAGCTCTATGACTACTGCTGAGAAAAAAATTGATCTGATAGCATGGCTCACTCAGCTAGAAGATCAGGCCACTTTAGAATTGATTGAAAAGATTCGAAAAAATAGTCAAGAAAAAAGGAGAAAGAGTTATCTCAAACCAATTTCTGAGAAAGAACTAATTCAATCACTTCAAGAGGCAGAAGCTGATTATGAAGCTGGAAACATAATTTCTCAAGAAGAACTAATTGAAAAAATTAAGAATGGTAAAATTCTATGAAATCGAGCCTTCCTGAAGCAGAAAGGCATGTAGAAAGCGACACATACTGATATGCCCCAATGGATCGGGGTACCAATCAAGATTCCATATGACCTTTAAAAAAAAATTATAATCATATGAAATCGACACGATTAAAATCATCATTAAACACACAGGGAAATGATTATTTTAATCGTCCAAGATTCCATCTGACCAATAAAAATCAAAAAATA
>LJXT01000050.1 GCA_001314815.1 Algoriphagus marincola HL-49 | reverse complement strand
TGGTGGCTGTAGGAAGGATTTCTACCGTCGGACTGATGGTAATGTCAGCTTTTTTGGCTTTGGCCCTTTCCTCCGCTTTGGAGGCATTTAATATCCTGTTACAGATCGGTGCCGGAACAGGTTTGATTTTTATTCTTCGCTGGTTTTGGTGGAGGATCAACGCGTATACAGAGATTTCAGCCATGGCTATTTCCTTTGTGGTAGCGATATTTTTTGAGTCATTCAACCCAGATTTGGGTTGGATCGAGATTCCGGAAAATCAAAGCTATTTGAAGTTGGTCTATTCCGTATCCATTACCACTGTGG
The DNA here is from genome assembly GCA_001314815.1 of Algoriphagus marincola HL-49. Lineage (GTDB taxonomy): Bacteria > Bacteroidota > Bacteroidia > Cytophagales > Cyclobacteriaceae > Algoriphagus > Algoriphagus marincola_A. Next base: position 24,609 of record LJXT01000050.1, on the reverse strand, counting down.
GATGGTTGTTGGTGACCTTTTTGACCCAGCCGGAAAAGGATGAAGTTCTTCTGAAATTCTACCGAAAAGTGCACCCGGCTGCTTTTGGATGGAAAAAAGTATTAGATCGCTATCCGGAAGAAAAGCAGGATATTGGCCAACTTCCCAAGGAGATCGGCTTGATGCTGATAGGTTCCATTATGATTTATGCAGCGCTTTTTGCCTCCGGATTTTGGATTTATGGAGAAGCTATACAAGGGATGGTTGCTACTCTAGTTGCCGTTATTTGTGGTGGGATTGTATTGCTGTCATGGAAAAATTTGCGCTAATCCTTAAATTCAACGCTATTCATCAAGTTCGCTAAATCGATTTTAATGTACTCGATCAGAGGCGAAAGGGAATCATTTTTCATGGCTGTCTGGAAGTAAAGGGCTCCTCGGAGAAAATGCTCGGTAGAGTCAGTGACGAAAAACTGAAACTGGGTCGGTACCTCTCCTTTGAGTTCGGCGACGACCCCGGTGTAGCCATTTGGTGTGCGTAGAATGGACTCTTCTATTCCGTAAGCTTTGATTTGGTGCTGGGCCGTAAGCTTGAAAGCATCCTCTGAAAGCGATCGAAATTCTGATTTTCCACGGATTTTCTTGTAGGTCAAATGCACTTTGGCATTGAAATCCGAATAGTTGAGATTGATCCAATTCTTTTCCTGTAGATTGAAGGAGTCTGGCTCCACCTTACTATGTGCTGAGTATTCAAAAGTATAGGCATAATCACCGTCCAATTCCTGATAATTTTGCTCAGGAAGATCGATTCGATTGTATCCTTTAGGTTTGGGCAGGTGGGCATTTTCACAGCCGAATAGGAATATTGGGAAAATACAGGTTAACAACAATTTCCTCATCCGGTAAAATTAGCCCTTTGTGTTTGATTTTCACTGGGAATCACGGAACTTTAATATCTATCTAACCCAGTCCAAAAATGAAAAATCACTTTAAATTTCCGTTTTTATTTCTTGCTGCCTTTTTGATTTTAGGATTTACCTCCACCCTTCAGGCACAAACAACCATGGAGGAATTCCTTTCAAAGTGGAATAATAGTAAGCAGTTTACCATTGATGTGCTCAATGCGATGCCAGATGATGGGATGGATTACAAAACCGACCCTGAGGCGATGAGCTTTAAGGAACAAATTCATCACATCGGAACAGCGATTGTTGGAATCTCACAAGGATTTCTGATGGGAAAGGATCCCGGGTTTTCTATTGATTTGGCAACTGCCAGCAAAGCAGATTTGGCAGATTACATTGCTAAATGTTATGATTATGGCGCAGCTACGATTCAGGCTCTTCCTGCGGAAAAAGCAGGGGAAGTCATCGAAGTCTTTGGAAATAATGTTAGCAGAAGACAGGTGATGGCTCTCCTGATGGATCACAGCACCCATCACAGGGGCTCTGCGATAGCCTATCTCCGGGCCAATGGCGCGCAGCCACCGGCATTTGTAGGGTTTTAAAAAAAAATAATCGCTGAGTTTTTCAGCGGTTATTTTTTATTCTCTAATCCATCCTACCTTGTCGGCAATGGGTTCTCTTTTGCCAGTGGGCCAGCGATCGCTAGCAGGCTTAGCTACATAGAAAAAGCCCATCAGCATATCCTCGCCTTCCAATCCAAAATCTTCCCGCGCTTCCTCCCAGAAAGTAGGACCTCCAGTACCCCAGTAGGCGGCTAGTCCATGGGCAGAGGCAGTTAGATACATGTTTTGAACAGCCATCGCGGTAGCTGCGATCTCTTCCATTACCGGTAGTCCAGAGCTTTCAGTTCGCTTCATCAAAATGGCGATAACATGTGATGCTTTGGTTGGATTCTCCTTAAACTTATTATAAGTGGCCTCAATAAAGGGAGTGCCGTTTTTCTCAGCGCGCTTTTTGTAAAGCTCTGCCTGGTAATCGGCAAATTTTTTCAGCCCTTCTCCTGTGTAAACAATAAATCTCCAAGGCTGGGTCAACTTGTGTGTAGGAGCCCAATTGGCATTTTCAAGCATTTCTTCGATTATGGCATCATCGACAGGATCATTTTCTTTGAATTGTGCCACAAACATGGAGCGACGTCCACGTATGATCTTATTGACTTCTTCTACGTTGAAATTTGGTTTTTCCATTTGTTAGACTGCTTTAGCGGTTTCCATTTTGTTGATAATCTCCTCGTAGTCCAATCGGTTCCAATTTTCAGTAATTAATGGATCTGCCATCACTTGGCGCATGATTGAATCTTGTAGTTGACCCTGAGCGTAGGCCTCAGAGTAGCTCATATCGGAGAAAGTCACCATGGAATAAAGAGGCACCCAATCCTTCGGATAAAGTTCGTTTAGCTTTGTTTCGATCTTTTTGCGAATCAGAAATTTGGGGTCTGAAACGGTATCCCGCATTTCGATGAAGTTTTCCATTGCCAATTGGCAGATGGCATCCGTATCAGGCTTTCTTGTTTTTTGGAATTTTTCAAATACCAAATCCCATGAATTATGACCGTATTTGTTGATCAAGCCATTTAATACACGACAATCTTCAAAGCCACAATTCATCCCCTGTCCGTAAAATGGCACCATGGCATGTGACGCATCCCCTATCAAAAGGCTATGGCCTTGTACCCATGGATAGCATTCCACATTGATCAGCGCAGCGGTCGGATTTTTAAAATATTCTTCCTTCAAGTCTGGCATCAATTCGTATGCGTCAGGAAAGAAAGCTTTAAAGACGGATCTCAGATCTCCTGCATCATTTATTTTATCAAAGCAAATCTTGGAACCTTCAAAAGGTAAAAATAGTGTGCAAGTGAAAGATTTATCAGGGTTAGGTAAAGCGATTAGCATGAACTTCCCCCGGGGCCAAATGTGAAGTGCATGGGGATCCATCGCAAATTCTCCATCGGCAGTAGCCGGGATAGTCAGCTCTTTGTAGCCATGGCTGATGTATTCCTGTCGGTAATTGAATCGAACTTGCTTTTGCATGGACATTCGCAAGGAGGAATAGGCACCATCAGCCCCGATGATCACAGGAGCTTCTTTTTTGAAATTTCCCTGAGGGCCAGCAAAGTGGATGGTCTGATCTCTGAAGTCCACTTCCTCGCACCTATGATCAAAAATCATTTCCACACCTAGGTTTTCGGCTTCCTCTACTAAAAGTTGATTGAATTTGCCTCTGGAGATGGAGTAGATGGCCTGGCCTTCTTTTCCGTAAGGGATAAAGGAAGTTCCACCGTGCTCATCGTGAACTCTTCGACCATACATAGGTATGGCTAGCGGTAGTACCCGGTCCTTGAGACCTACCTCTTCGAGGCTTTTCCATCCTCGATAGCTCAGCGCCATATTGATGGAGCGACCGCCTTCGTATCGCTTGCTTTTTCGCATATCCGGCCTCTTGTCATAGATTTTGACAGGAAGGCCTTGCTTTCGGAGGTATATGCTCATCAGGGATCCGATCAGTCCGGCTCCCAGGATGGTTATTTCTTCTTTTTTCATTGTGGAAATAGTTCCTTCGCTCTATAAAGCGAATTTATTAAGGGATTGTTCCAAAATCTTGGCGAATCGAAACACGTCCATAAAGCTGTTATATAGCGGAGCAGGAGCAAGACGAATGACATTGGGGTTGCGCCAGTCTCCCACCACACCATGTTGATACCATTCGTCAAATACAGCTTTCCCGCCTTGATGAATCAGCAAAGATAATTGACAGCCGCGTTCACTGGGGTTTTCTGGGGTTATTATTTCCAAAATCCCTGATTCACCGCTGATTTCCTGAATTAAAAATTCCAAGTATCCAGTCAATAGCTCACTCTTTTTTCTCAGGTTTTTGATTCCTGCTTTTTGAAAAATATCCAAGGAAGCCTGATGAGCTGCCAAGGCCAACACATTGGAATTGGCCAGTTGCCAGCCATCTGCCCCAAACATGGGAATGAAGCCTTTCTCCATCAAAAACCGCTGTGCCTCATTATGGCCCCACCATCCTGCAAATCGAGGGAGGTCAGGCCGATCGGCATATTTTTCATGGATATAGATGCCTGAGACATTACCAGGACCGGAATTGAGGTATTTGTAACTGCACCATGTAGCGAAATCCACCTCCCAATCATGAAGGGATAGCGGAGCATTGCCCGCAGCATGCGCCAGGTCAAAACCTGCCAGTGCCCCTACCTCGTGAGCTGCTTTGGTGATGGCTTTCATATCAAAAAGCTGTCCGGAGTAGTATTGAAGCCCCGCCATGTTGACCAAGGCAAGTTCTTTTCCGTGCCGCTTGATTTCCGCTACAATATCTTCCGTCCTCAGCGTATGCTCCCCTTCTCTGGGTTTAATTTCGATGATGGTAGTTTCCGGGTCTAATCCATGCCATTTGACTTGACTTTCCAGCATGTACTGATCGGAGGGAAATGCTCCAGCCTCAATCAGAATCTTGTATCGCTCTTTTGTGGGCTGATAAAAAGTCACCATTAGCAAGTGGAGGTTGACCGTGAGATTATTCATCGCCACTACCTCATGCTCCTGTGCTCCAAGTATTTCTGCCAATGCCGGTTTGGACTTTTTGCGAATGTGATACCAGGCATCTTCTCCGTGAAAATGACCGTCTACTGCCATTTCAGCCCAATTATTCAATTCCTTATTCAGGTAATCTTTCACTGATTTTGGCTGAAGGCCTAATGAATTTCCACAGAAATAAAGTGCCTCCTGACCATTGACTTTCGGAAAGAAAAAGTGCTCTCTGAATTTTCGAAGTGAATCATTTTGATCCATTTCTTGAGCGAAAGCTTCAGTATATGAATAGGAAAGTGTTTTCATGGGAAAAAGAAGATAGGTTTAGAGAGTTCTTGAAAGGAAAAGGTTTACTTCTCCATGTAAGTACCGCATTTTTTGCAAGTCCTTAATTCATCACTACTCCAAAAGCGCTCCATAATCGGAGGTAGTTGATTGACGATGTCGGTAAGCTCGACATATTCTTCGTGAAGTTTGTGATTGCAGTTTTCGCAAAACCATAGGAACCCGTCCTTCTCACCAGGTCTGCGATATCGCTCCATGACAAGACCGACCGTATTGGCAGGTCGCTGTGGAGAATGGGGAACCCTTGGAGGCAAAAGAAAGATTTCCCCCTCTTTGATAGAAATATCCTTGGTTTTGCCATCTTCGATGACTTTCAGCACCATGTCACCTTCCAATTGGTAGAAGAATTCCTCCCCCTCCTCATAGTGATAGTCTTTTCTGGCATTGGGACCACCGACTACCATGACGATAAAGTCATCATTTCCCTTGTAGACTTGCTGATTTCCCACGGGTGGCTTAAGCAGGTGTCGGTTGTCGTCAATCCATTTTTTGAAATTAAAGGGGGAAGAGAGTGCCATAGTTTTGTTTTAAGGTCATTGAAACTCTAACTCATCAAGGGGCTAAAAGTATTAAAAAACACGCATTTTTTTGATTTACTTTGCTTCAAAACCCAAATCCCATGCATCTACCGATTTTTGACCTTCATTGTGATTTGCTATCCTACTTGGCGAAGATTCCCGGAGCAAGTCCCTCCAATGAAAATGATATTGCCTGTGCTTTACCTTGGCTGCGCAAAGGCAATGTTCACCTTCAGGTTTTAGCGATTTATACCGATGTGCGACCGGGTTCCATGGATTTGGCGCTCAAGCAAGCAGAAATATTCCAATCGCTAATCGAAGAAAAAACTGGTGCTTTTACCGCATTTCAAGCGCAAAGTTGGAAATCTTCCGATCAAATTGCAGCCCTTGCATCCATTGAAAATGCGGCAGGCCTGGGAGAGGAGAATGCCTCATGGGAAGCCATTGAGCGACAACTCGACAAGATCTTATCCAAAGTTGGGCGTTTGGCTTATGTGAGTTTGACTCATCATACCGAAAATCGATTCGGTGGAGGAAATTACACCAAGGGAATCGGTCTAAAAGATGAAGGGAGGAGATTGCTGGACCTTTTGATCGAAAAAAATATCCCCATCGATCTTTCCCATAGTTCCGACCTCTTGGCAGAAGGAATTTTGAATCATATCGATCAGCACCAGCCTCATGCACCGATTATTGCTAGCCATTCAAACTATCGAGCCATTTGGGATCATGTCCGCAACCTGAATGACGAATTTGCCCAAGAGATTATTCGCCGGAAAGGGATCATTGGGGTTAATTTTCTAAGGGCATTCTTAGATAATGACGTTCCAGAGCGGCTTTTTGAGCACATTTTGCACGGCTTTCAGATCGGAGGAGAAAATGCGCAGAGTTTTGGAGCAGATTACTTTTATACTCAAGATTTTCCGGATAAAAGTCGACATCCTTTCTACTTTCCTCTTGCCGAAAATGCCTCTAAGTATCCGGAAATTTTAGATGTTTTGGCTGAAAATTTCTCTGCCGAGCAATTGGAAAAACTCGCCTACAAAAATGTTCTTCACTTCTATCAAAACCTCTTCAGCTGATGTCTTCACATCATTTCGTCAAAGAGCAACAGGAACCCGCCTTGGTAATTTTGGACCTTCAGGACTTTTCTTGGGAACGGCTTTCCGGACTTCTTGAGTGGGTGCCTACCGTCTTGGTAGCTGAGGAGGCGGTTGACCAAGTGCTGTCCTGGGGCATCAAAATCGATGTCATTATCAGTTCAGAGCGCTTTCGAAATGAAAATACTCAGCTATTGGAGGAGCAGTACCCGATTCGGTTTTTAGTAAGTCAATCGGGTGAACATTTGAAGGAAGCATTGCACTATTTGCTTGCCTCGGATCACAAAGCGGCTCATTTGATCGGCTTTTCCAGACAGGATTCCAAGCAGTTGGATGAATTCCTGGACAAAATGGATTTGACTCTATTTGATGAGGGAAGGAAATACTATCCCGTACAGGGAGGAAGTTTCAAAAAGTGGTTTCCAGCGACGACGGTGGAAATCTTTGGTCCAAATGGCCTTCCTGTTCAAATCAGAAACTCCGAAATGGATATGATTTTGCCTCTGGAATTTATCACTCAAATAGAATTACCTGAGGGATTTACTGAGTTCTCAGCCGCTACCTTAATTTGGATTGGAGAAGAAGTCTGATCTATTAAAGCTTGTCAGCAATCTTCTGACAAAGTTTTTCCAAATACACTTGATCTACTTCATCAAAATCATTCAGCTGATCGCTGTCTACGTCCAAGACCATTTTAACTTCTCCGTTTTTCAGAATAGGAACCACGATCTCCGAACGACTAGCTGAGCTGCAGGCAATATGCCCTGGAAAAGCATCCACATCAGGAACCAGTCGCGTTTTTCCTTCTTTCCAAGCCGTCCCGCAGACACCTTTTCCAAAAGCAATTCTTGTACATGCGATGGGCCCTTGGAATGGTCCCAAGACCAGCTGTTCCTCTTTCACGAGATAGAATCCTACCCAAAAGAAGTCAAAGCCCTGCTTGAGTACCGCAGAGATATTGGCCAAGTTGGCATAGAGGTCAGGTTCTCCCGAAATCAACGCTTCGATCTGTGGCAGAATGGCTTCGTATTTTTCGGCCTTGCTGGCTTCGGTAGGGATAAATAGATTTTCAGACATGGAAATAATAGGACAAAAGGTTGTCTTGAATGGAGATTTGGCGGTCTGGGCTTTGGTGCATTTTTGGTGCTTCTATTCCTTCCCTAAATCTTGATGATCCTGTAAACACCCGAGCCTCGTCCCAAAGTTCGGCATCCAGGAAATTTTTTAATACAAATGCTCCGCCTTCTACGATCACACTCTGGATTTTTCTTTTTTGTAGGTCAGCCAAAATTTCTTTGGGGTGAAAATTTGCTGTAAGCTTTACAAACTCGAGGTTTTGGTCCTGCTCATTTTTAAGCAGATTATAGCAGATGGTCGGGATACTTTGGTCAAAAATTTTCAATTGAGGGTCTAGGCGCAGTTGGGGGTCAATGACAAGTCGGATAGGATCTTTTCCTCTCCAGTCACGAACATTTAAGCTGGGGTTGTCATAGTAGGCTGTATTTTTCCCTACCAAAATAGCATCTTCTTCAGCCCGCCATCTGTGGACAAATTGCCGGCTGATAGGATTGGAGATCCATTTGGAGGAGAAATCCTTTCTGGCGACAAAACCGTCAGAAGTTTGTGCCCATTTCAAAATTACGTAGGGGCGATTTTTTTCGATTTGGGTAAAAAACCGTCGATTTTGCCATCGGGCCTCTGCTTCCAAAAGTCCGGTTTCTACCTCGATTCCGGCACTTTTTAGGATTTCTATCCCCTTGCCACCGACCAATGGATTAGAATCCATGGCGGCAATCACGACTTTTTTTACTCGTTTCTCTACCAGCAGATTGGCACAGGGAGGCGTTTTACCGTAATGGGCACAAGGCTCCAAGGTGACATAAACGGTTGCTTCGGAAAGTAAGTCTTGATTTTTGACAGATTGTATGGCATTGACCTCTGCGTGAGGGCCTCCATATTTTTGATGGTAGCCTTCTCCGATGATCCGATCATGATGCACGATCACACATCCCACGAGTGGGTTGGGACTGACTGAGCCAAGCCCTAATTCGGCGAGCTCCAAGGCCCTTCTCATATAGTTGGCCGGATTTTCCATCAGAGATTCGAGCGAAAGTTTATTCTATCCAAGGTCAGTGTTTCACGCAGTCTTACTTCCACACCGCGGATTGTATCTGCCAGAAAGGCTTCATCTTTTGGATCTAGGTATAGATCATATATTCCCGGCTCCAACCTAAAGAGGAATGTCCCAGCGGAATTAGCATGTGTGCTAATGCTATCACCGGCTTGGATGGCGGTGATGGCTGGGCTAAGGGTAGTCGGAGAAAGGCTTCCCCGAATTTCTCCAAATGTCCCAGGCAAAATGGCTGTCACTGAGGGTGTAAGTTCAAAGGCAAATGGCTCCGTACGAGTGGTCTGTATCGATTTTTCAAGATCAAAATCCAAAATCACATCATAAGAGAGCCCTCCATCCAGATCCAATGTGACAGGAATATTGACAAGAGCCTCTTCGTCTGTAGGAACTGCAATTGGATACACGTTTTCATTTTCCCATAGCGAATGATCTGTCCCTAATCGCATTTCGAGCTCGATAATTCTACCGGGAGGTAAGCTTCCTCGTCCAAGCAGTAAGACTTCGCCGCCCACTAGGTCCGAAACACGAACCCGCTTGTCTCCCAATTCATAGGGAATAAAAAATGATTGCTCCTCAGTATCCCTTCCTTCTACATTCATGCGGACATCCACCCCCAAAATTTCTATAAAAACAGAATCATAGGCAGGAGGCGCATCTACCAAGACCAAATTGAGCAATGCTCTTGGCTCATCGGAAAGGTCAGAGCAGGAATAAGAAAAGGAGATGGCTAGAATGCCGATAATCGAACGCAGTAGATTTCGCACAGGACAAAGTTAGTTCAAATCTTCGCTTCCCGGCAAGTGCCCAAAAAGAACTTATGATTCAATCAAATAAAAAAGTCCGACTGAGAACATCCCAATCGGACTTTACAACCAAATCAACTACAACCTATTACATTTTTGGTAGGACCACGCTGTCTACAGAATGGATTACTCCATTTGACTGCCACACGTCTGCGATCGTTACTTTGGATTGTCCACCATTTTCATCGGTGATGTACAGATCTTTACCTTTCATCCAAGCAGTCAGGGTACCTCCTTGTACGGTGGTCAATACCGCTTTTCCATTTCCTTTTTTGATTGTCGCAGCGATATCTTTTGATCCCATCTTTCCGGCTACTACATGATAGGTCAAGACAGCTGTCAATTGGCCCTTGTTTTCTGGCTTTAGTAAGGTTTCTACTGTGCCAGAAGGTAGCTTTTCAAAAGCTGAATTTTCAGGAGCAAATACGGTGAATGGTCCTTTTCCTTGTAATGTTTCTACCAGACCGGCAGCTTTTACGGCTGCCACAAGCGTGGTGTGATCAGCAGAGTTCACTGCATTTTCCACGATATTTTTAGAAGGGTACATAGGGGCTCCGCCTACTTCGACGGTTTTTTCCATTTGAGCAAAAGCCAAGTTTGCACTGAGGAATACAAATGCTAAAAGCGCTGTTTTTAAGAAATTTTTCATAATTGATGATGTTTTTTTGATTTGGAAGGAATTACGAGGCCCGTAAATCATTTGGATCGATGAGGAGGAGATTTTTTTGTAATAAGCCAAAGAATAGTCTCGCAATTCGGAAGATGTTAAAAATGAATTACCTTGAATTCTGCTCAAAAAGCTAAAAATTGTAGCTTTGTGCCTTTAGAATAAATTTCCATGAATCAGGACAAAATAGTAGCCATTAAAGAAGCGATAGCTCAGGCTAGAGCAAAGAATAAAGAAGAACTGGAAGCTTTTCGGATGAAATTCATTTCTAAGAAAAGTGTCGTGGGCGAACTTTTTGCTGAAATGGGCAAAATCCCTAATGAAAAGAAGCGCGAATATGGGCAGCTGATCAATGGGGTCAAGCAGGCGGCTGAAGCGAAGTTTCAGGAGCTTATAGATCGGGTCAATGAGTCCTCCAAGAAGTCCAAGTCTGCTGATTTGGATCTTACCTTGCCGCCTTCTAATCAATCCATTGGGGGAATTCATCCACTTACGGCTACAAGGCAACGAATCATTGAGATTTTCGAACGTATCGGTTTCAACCTTTCGGAAGGTCCTGAAATCGAAGACGATTGGCATAACTTCACCGCGCTGAACTTCCCGGAGAACCATCCTGCAAGGGAAATGCAGGATACCTTTTTCATCGAAAAGAACCCAGATATCGCGCTACGAACGCATACTTCTTCGGTGCAGGTGCGGGTGATGGAAAATCAAAAGCCACCGATTCGGACGCTTTCTCCGGGAAGAGTGTATCGAAATGAAGCCATCTCCGCGCGAGCACACTGTATTTTCCATCAAGTCGAGGGTTTGTATGTAGATGAGAATGTAGGTTTCGCTGATCTAAAAAATACGCTTTATCACTTTGCCAAGGAGATGTTTGGAAAAGGGACTAAAGTTCGGTTCAGACCATCCTATTTCCCTTTCACAGAACCTAGTGCGGAGATTGATATTTCTTGTCTGCTTTGTGGAGGCAAAGGTTGCAATGTCTGTAAGGGTACTGGCTGGGTTGAAATCGGCGGCTCCGGCATGGTTGATCCAAATGTTTTGGAAAACTGCGGAATCGATTCGAAAAAATATACCGGCTTTGCCTTTGGTATGGGAATAGAGCGGATTGCCATGTTGAAGTATCAAATCAAGGATCTTCGGCTTTTCACTGAGAACGATGTAAGGTTCCTGAGGCAATTCAGACCCCTACTTTAATTTAGCCTTTCAAATCATTAAGAACCTCTTCCATACGGAAGAGGTTTTTTTGTGGTTTTTACTTTTTCTGAAATGAGGTGTATTTCAAGGAATCTCCTTCGAAATGAGCTGTTTTTCAGTGAGTAGTGACATTTTTCAAAAAAAAATTGAGAAAATTTTAAAATTATTTCTGCCTCTGATTTTCAGCGCTTTTACATTTTATCACTAGAAAAAAGCTTCATTTATGACCTTTTTTGATAATGGTACAATTTGAAGAAAAATAAGACAATTTTTAGCTGGATTTGATTTACTGGCCATGATAAAAATCACTTGTTCAAAAGAATAAATGATATAAATTTCCATCGAATAGAAGAATATTTAGAATATCATTTTGCTGTATTCGATATACAAAAAATAATATTCTAAAATTTGAAATACAGAAATATCAATTCATAAGGCAAAATAGACCTGTTGAAATTTACATTAATTGAAAAGCTTTAAAACCACATATCATTTCCTAACCTTAGCTCTCATCTTGAGCTTAGCCGTGGTTTCCAATGCTCTTGGACAATATGCCTTTGATATTCCCCGGTCAGAGAATGACCGAATTTTGAGTTTTAATGGAATTCAGGTTGATATCAGTGGAAAGCTTGCCCTCTGTTCGCATAATGATAAAGGTTCAATCATATTAAATGTAACTGGCGGAGTACCACCCTACACCTTTCTTTGGAATAATAAAGAAACAACACAAAACAGAGGCGATCTCTTCGCCGGAACTTACACGGTAGAGATTACAGATTCTCAGGGGTTGAAGCATATTGAAAGTATTGTTGTGCAGCCTCCATTTCCACTAATTCTCAATCCAGTGGAAAAAACTGATGCGTCCTGCGGTTCTTCGGCGGATGGCTCAGCAAAGATATCCGTCAATATCGGCCGTGGTGATCCTTACAAAGTAAGCTGGAGCCATGGTCTCCAAGATTCTTGGGAGGCCAATGATCTGAAGCCCGGAACTTATATTGTGACGGTAGCCGATAGATACAACTGTGATGTGTCCATGAGTTTCCAAATCAACTCGAAGGAGGCTGGGATGCAGGTTGCAGAATCGGTTGTGGATGCAAGCTGTGCCGGTAAGAATGATGGGGCTATCAACTTGAATGTTTCTGGCGGACAAGCTCCTTACACCTATTCATGGAGTAATGGGGCAAAGACAAAGGATCTTTCAAATATATCTGCCGGAATCTACGAAGTGCTTATTCAGGATCAAGGCGGATGTACCATGCAGGCTTCTTACAAAGTGGAAGAGCCCAAGTCCATGGAAGTAGAAGCAGAAGTAATCAATCCAAGTTGCTCTTCTGACTCCAATGGTACAATTGATCTGACTATTATTGGAGGTACTGCACCCTATACGATTACTTGGAATAATGGGGCTAATGGATCGGAATTGGAAAACCTTCCTGCGGGAATTTATACTGCTAGAATTACTGATGCTTCTGGCTGTTTTGTTGATCAGCAAGTAGAATTGACAGCAGAATCTGCCTTGAGCTTGGATCTAGTTGAGATTACTAATCAAAGCTGCACCGGCGAAGCAGACGGAGCAATACAAATTGCTCACACAGGAGGCAAAGGTCAAGTCACCGTGACATGGGCAGATGGAGTATCTGGCGAATTGAATCGAACTGGTTTAGCTGCTGGAACCTACGAAGTAAGCATAACTGATGAGTCTGGATGTACTACTAGCGGAAGCTATAGTGTATCTCAATCCGAAGCTGTCACTGCTCGAATAGAATCCGCTTTAGATGTGAACTGTGAACAGGGAAGTGTGACCGGTCATGCCTGGGTTTCCATCACAGGAGGCAAGGAGCCTTTCACGATTTCTTGGAGTTCAGGGGAAAAGAACACTCGGGAAATCAACTATTTCCAAGCGGGTGTCGTGGAAGTGACCGTAACTGACGCTACGGGTTGTAGTTCAAATGTTTCTGCAGTTCTGGATTTTCCTTCGGAGGTAAATCGCAGCGGAAGATTAGACTTTCAGTACAGAAAGCTTCAAATTACCACAGAGTCTGAGGTATTTATTGATGAAGAAATTCTTTTTGAGAGTCAAATAAGTCCAGAGATAATCGCGTGGGAATGGAGCTTTGGAGACGGTGTTTCTTCCACAGAAAAAGATCCAATCCACGTTTACCAAGACCCAGGGACATACGAAGTGAAACTTACCGGTTATGATATCTTTGGTTGCTCCACCAATGAGGTGAGCAGTGTTCAGGTAATTACCGCAGAAGCTCAGGTAGTGATTCCAAACGCCTTTACTCCAAACGGAGATGGGCTAAACGATACCTTTATCCCTAAAATTAAGAATATCAATTCCTTCACTCTGGAGATTTTCAATACTTGGGGAGAGAAAATGTTCTTCACCAATTCCCCCGAAAGCAAAGGATGGGACGGTACCTATAAAGGTCAACTCCTACCTGCTGGGAACTACCTCTATCGAATCACCTATACCGACCAAGACTCCAACCAAAAGGAGAAAACAGGAGGAGTCACCCTAATCCGATAAATCAGAGTAAGAGAAGAGTTTCCTTTTCTCTTGCTTTGATAATTTTCAGCTGGAGTATTTTTCAGGCTCTAGATAGCTTTTGAACTTTATCCCCACCAGTTATTGCAAAGCTATTGGCTCCCATCCTGGATAAATAGGTTATTATTTTTTTCGGGCTAGATCTATTCATTTAAGATGGTCAAAGCCTAAATACTTACTAGCTCTTTCCTACACAATTTATGCTTTCGATATTTTTCTGGAGAAAGCATTTAAGCATATGATACAGCTGATTAAAAACTGATTCTCATTTATTCGGGGCTTTTACAATTCTTTGGGGTGGTTTCTTCTAAAAAGTAAGATTCCAGACGGGTCGAAAAATTTTCTAATAGACAGTAAATCAAATGATTTTCTGACTGTTAGGCTGTTTCCAAATTATTTTTTAAAAAAAAATTTGAATTTTTTTTAAGCCTGATTTTCAAGACAATTTCATTTCATATCCAGAAAAAAGTTTCATTTATGACCTTTTTTGATAATGGTATAATTTGAAGAAAAATAAGACAATTTTTAGCTGCATTTCATTTTTTCGAGCCAATTGAAAATGCTTGTTTTAAAGAATAATGTACATATATTTAAATAGAATAAGGCAATTAATAGAATATCATTTTGCTGTATTTGATTTACATATAATAATATTCTAAAAAATGAAATACAAAATATTCGATTTATAAATCAAAAACACCATCCTGAAATTCTTCAAAAGTGAAAAACACACGGCTACCATATCAATTATTGATTTCCGCTCCTTTTCAGGATGGGGTAATCAAATCTGATGGCTTGGCTCAGTTTGCATTTGAATCCCTTCAAGTAGAAAACCTCAAGCCTCATCATAATCAGCAAAGATTATTAAGAAGGCTTTATTTGTTGATCGCCTTATGTATTGTCAGCCTGAGCCTTCATGCCCAGGATGTACAGTATTCTCAGTTCTATGCTAATCCACTCTACCTCAATCCAGCTATGGCCGGATCTACTGAGATGACTCAGATTGGTGTCAATTATCGAAACCAGTGGCCAGGATTGGATCAGTCCTTCAATTCGTATTCCGCCTATATCGATCATTATATTTTTGGAGCAAATAGTGGAGTAGGTTTGATATTCAACCAGTCTGATCAAAGCATGGCCAATTTGAGCATTACGGAAATTGGTGCTGCTTATTCTTACCGTGCTCGCCTAGGCTTCCGTTCCTTTCTTCGTGTAGGTGGTCAGGTAAGCTACCAAGATCGAGATGCCTATTTCGGCGATATGATTTTCGGTAGTCAAATAGATGATCAAACAGGTGCAATTGGTGATTTTTCGGGTGAAAACCTAGGAGAAGATATGCGTCATCAGTTTGTGGACTATAGCTTCGGAATGCTTTTCCATAATGAAAATATTTGGTTTGGAGCTTCTGCACACCATGTAACCCAGCCGAACATTTCATTCATTGAGGGAGAAATCAGCGAGTTGCCACTCAAACTTTCTGCTCACGGTGGAGTCAAATTTGATCTTTCAGGAGGAAATTCTCGACAGTTTTTCAATCAGCGAACAGGAACGAGAGAGTTGACCTTTGCTTTCAATTACAAGAATCAAGGGCCTTTCACGCAGCTTGATCTAGGAACACAAGTAAATATCCAGCCATTAGTTCTTGGAGTTTGGTATCGAGGAATCCCTGTTGGACAAAGCGCTCTTCCAAATAATGAAGCAGTCATCGCATTGGTAGGTATTTCGCTAGGTGGAGGATTGGATGTGGGTTATAGTCATGACTTTACACTTTCATCATTGGGCAATGCAAATACCGGTGGTGCTCACGAAATCTCTATTCGATATAGTTTCCTTGCAGGTAATGCCAAAGGTGCGGGTCGAAAGTCCTCCATGCCTTGCTTCAAATATTAAGTTTCTCATAAACAATGGTTGGTTAAAAGGGCTTTAATTATCATAAAGCCCTTTTTTATGCCAAAAACACTACGCTTAATTCTTGGAGATCAATTGAATCAATCGCATTCTTGGTTTGAGGAGAAAAGTGATGATCATATTTACCTCATGGCAGAGATGCGACAGGAGACGGATTATGTAAATCACCACGTTCAAAAAGTCCTGGCCTTTTTTGACTCGATGCGGAATTTTGCTTCCGAAATCGAAAGTCAGGGCCATCAAATGCGCTATTTCAAATTAGATGATCCAAAAAATCCGCAGGATCTAGAAAAATTGATTCAGCAGCTTGTGGATGATGAAGGGATCGAAAAGTTTGAATACCAACTGCCCGATGAATACCGACTCGACGAGCAGTTGCGCTCAATTTGCGAAAACCTAAAGATTTCTACCGATTCGGTCGATACAGAGCATTTTCTCACCAAAAGGGCATTTTTGGAAGAGTTTTTCAAAGGAAAGAAAACCTACCTGATGGAGTCATTTTATCGGGAGATGCGAAAAAAATATGACATCCTTATGGATGGCAAGGAACCTGTGGAGGGAAAATGGAACTTTGACCACGAAAATCGCTCTGCTCTCAAAGATTCTAAGCTTTTGAAAAAAGCTAAAACGCATTCAAAAGATCTTTCGGGACTATTGGAAATAATTGAGAAATCTGGTGTGAAAACCATCGGGAAGGTAGATGCTGAAAATTTCCCCTGGCCTACGAGCAGAAAGGAATGCCTAGAGGTTTTGGACTATTTCTGCAAAAAACTACTGATTCATTTCGGCGATTATCAGGATGCTTTGACAACCTGGGATGCCTTTTTATTCCATTCCAGATTGAGTTTTGCAATGAACAGCAAAATGCTTTCTCCCCTTGAGGTCGTGCAAAGAGTGGAGAAACATTGGGAGGGTCATCGAGATGAGATTTCCATTTCCCAAGTAGAGGGCTTTATCCGCCAAATCATCGGTTGGAGGGAGTATATGCGTGGGGTTTATTGGGCCAAAATGCCCGATTATGCAGAGATGAATTTCTTCGGGCACGATCGCAAGCTTCCGGATTGGTTTTGGACCGGAAAGACCAAAATGAACTGTCTTTCAGAATCCATCGGTCAATCACTTGACTTGGCCTATGCACACCATATTCAGCGCTTAATGGTCACGGGTAATTTTGCCTTGCTGGCCGGAATCCATCCCGATGAGATTGATCAGTGGTATTTGGGTATTTACATCGATGCGATTGAGTGGGTGGAAATCACCAATACTCGGGGTATGAGTCAATTTGCAGACGGAGGTATCGTCGGCACCAAGCCTTATGTCTCCTCAGCCAATTACATCAAAAAACAAGGCAATTACTGTGATCATTGTGCCTACAGTCCCAAAGAAAAGGTGGGGGACAAGGCCTGTCCATTCAATAGCCTGTATTGGCATTTTTATGAAAGAAATCGAGAGAAATTAGAGAAGAATCCTCGAATCGGAATGGCCTACCGGACACTTGATAAACTCAAAAACAAGCAGGAAATACTCGATCAGGCGGAGAGCTATCTTTCAAATATTAAAGAGCTTTAGAAAAAGAGCTCGTGAAGGAATCTTCCAGGCGAAAAGGTAAACCCTCCAGCAATCAAAATTGCACCGATGTACAGCAACACCATTTTACGCTGATGGCTTTTTACTTTTCCTTTTCGAATGGCTAAGAAAGCTGTCGGTACAGTCCATAGGACTAGAAAACAGAAAAGATGAATCCAACCAAAATGTCCTAGGAAAATGGGTCCAACACGTGCTCCCATAAACAAAGCCAGAATCGCAGTGATGACCATCAAGACCCTGTAAATGGCACCCAACTTTCGATGAAGAAGTCCACCTTTCCTGGCGAATAATAAATAAGCACCCATAAATACACATGGAACTACGGTGGCTAAGTGCAGGTACATTAAAATATCGTAGACCATTGGCTTAAGTTAATTGAAAGAAAAAGCGAAAGACCCAAGAAGAAAGTAATTATCGGAATTGCCTCCGTCAATACCCATTACCGGCCCAGTCAACCAACGTCCTTCCAACCGGAAAGTAGCCACTTTTCCCAGCCTCCAATCTCCATTCAAAGAAATTCCACTCGTTTGGATACCTTGATCAATTAGACTGGTCGCGATTGCCTGAAAAGGATCGTTGTAATATTCGAACCGAAAAGCGGAGGCAAATTTTTCGGAAAAGCGTCGCTGCAGAATCGCAGACATCCCCCACCAGTTGCGATCAAAATCAAAAGCCAAAGTCCGTCTACCTCCATCTACTCCAGCGATCAGCCGCCAGCCTTCGCCAAGTTTGAAATCGCCATAGAAATTAGTGAAATACAGCATCGTTTCAGCTTCCAAGGGTTGATCAGTTCCTATGAATGTGCTCCAATTCAATTTGATGTTTTCCTTGGGAGTATATGTGGCTTGAGTGCCAAAAGAAGGTCTATTTCTCCCGGGAATGGCTCTTATGCGCTGCCACCCATTCAGATATAAAAAGGCAAAGTACCAGCGTTCATCCTTTTGCCAGCTTAGCTGTACACCCGTTTCAAAATAGGGACTATTCTCGGCAATGATCGATCGAGATAAAGTCAGGTTTTCTGTCGATACGGCATTTTCAAAGCCAATGTGAGAAGGAAGTACTCCTGCATCTATCCAAAACTTTCTATCCTTGTCCAGGGCCACACCAATATTTGCTTGGTGGATCCACTGAAAGAGTTCGGGTTCATTGGCATAATTATCCCGGGCATAGGTTCCCTGCTGAATTCCCAAATTGGCCCGAAAGAAATCCGTTTGTGCACTGATTGTAACCAAGGCTAGGTTGATTCCAAGCCGGTTTTGGTTGGTATGATTGTATAAAAATGGAAGTCTGTTTTCCTGGCCAATCTGATCCACAAAATCATAGCCATAGTAGACATCCAAAAATCCGGATACATTCCATTTAAGGCTGTTTTTTGAAGTTTCCTGAGCAAAGGTCGAATGGAAAAAAAGTAAAAGGCAAAAAGATAAAAATGACTTCATGAGCTTTTATTTTCTTCTAAAACCACACGTGTTCTTGGGAGGGCTGTAGGATAGTTCTTTTGAAGAAATTCGATCATTTTTTCCCGCACGTGCACGCGCAAATCCCAGGCAGTTGGAGAGTTTTTGGCAGAAACTAAGATTCGACTCTCCACGGTACGCTCCTTAGCATCTGTCACTTGTAAAACCTTTACTTTCTTGTCCCAAAGCGGGGTGTTTTCAAGAATCCGATCCAGTTCTTCACGAAGTGCGTCAAAAGGCACCGAATAATCTGTATAAATAAAAACCGACCCGATGATGTCTGCTGAGGTTCTAGTCCAGTTTTGAAAGGGTTTTTCCAAAAAGTAGGTAGTCGGCAGCACCAGTCTACGCTGATCCCAAATCCTCACCACGACATAGGTCAGATTGATCTCCTCGATCCAGCCCCATTCACCTTCTACGACCACCGCATCATCCAGTCGAAAAGGTTGGGCAAATGCAATCTGAATTCCCGCGACCAATGTGCCGATAGCTTTCTGAGCCGAAAAACCAATGATGATACCAGCTACTCCTGCTGAGGCAAAAAGCCCTACACCGATTTTACGGATGGGTTCAAAAGAGACCAAAATCAACCCAATTCCTAGAATGATAATGATGAAATTGACAATCTTCTGTAGGATGTTGAGTTGGGTGTAGACTTTTCGGGCTCGGAGATTATTTTCTTGACTGATATCAAACTGCTTCAAGAATACTCGTTTCAAAATACCTGTCAAGACCAAGAGACACCAGGTAAAACCTAGAATAATCAAGATGGTATTGACATGAGGTAGGACTGAAATTATTCCGGTCCAGTTCGCTGATTCCTCGCGGAAGTAGATTTTTGCCAGTACTAATACCAGCGTGACCAAAAAGGGGATTATTAGCCGTCGGTAATTTTTCATGTAAAAATAGGTTGAGCGAATTAGTAAAATAATGAAGGATCAGGTCTAATCAAAAAAAAGCCCTCCTTGCTTTAGGCAAGAAGGGCTCTTGTGAATTTTTTATGGATCAATTAATCACCAATCCATTCTGCTACAAATAAGTTGGTATCTCGCGTACCGCCGTTGTTTCGGTTGGAAGAGAAGACTAGGTGTTTTCCATCATTAGAGAATACAGGGAAGGCATCGAAAGTGTCATTTTCGGTAATTCTCACTAGTCCTGTTCCGTCCAAATTAATCATGTAGAGATTAAAAGGGAAGCCCCGCTCTGTGTGATGATTGGATGCAAAAATGATTTTTTCTCCCGAAGGATGGAAAAAAGGTGCCCAGTTAGCCTGGCCTAGATCGGTAATTTTCCGAATATCACTTCCATCGACATTGGAAATGTAGAGTTCCATTTCGGTAGGCTTCACGAGACCTTCAGCCAAAAGCTCAAGATATTCGGTTTTTTCTTCCTCTGTTTGTGGGCGAGAAGCACGCCATACAAGCTTGCTGCCGTCAGGTGAGAAAAAAGCTCCTCCATCATATCCCAGATCAGAGGTAATTTGCTTGACATCTGACCCATCAATATCCATAGTGAAAAGCTCCAAATCACCGGTTCGCATGGAAGTGAATACGATTTTGTCACCTTGGGGAGATAGCGTGGCCTCTCCGTCATAGCCAGGATCATTGGTGAGTTGCTCTAGAATATTGCCCTCCATATCTGCGGTGAAAATATCATAGCTATCATAGATCGGCCAAACGTACTTGCCATCAGCTCTTCGCTCGGGTACAGGTGGGCAGTCATCTCCTCCCAAATGGGTGGAGGCATAGACGATACTTTGGTTTCCCGGAAGAAAATAGGAGCAGGTGGTTCGCCCAAGTCCTGTAGAAAGGCGTTGAGGCATATTGTTTTTGAGGTCGTCTGTTTTCCAGTTGGTGTAGAAAATTTGATCACACTCAGCTCCCCAACCTGAATAATCGGATTGGAAAACGAGCATCTCATCATCAAATGACCAGTAAGCCTCAGCATTATTCCCTCCGAAAGTCAACTGCTTGATATTTCGAAGGTATTTCATTTCATTTTCCGAAAGAAGCGCGGAATCCAAAGCCGTATGTGTTAGAGTGCTTTCTGCTGTTTGCTCGGAATTTTTTGGCCTACAGGCGATGCTTAAAATCAATAAAAGCGGGAAATAGAAACGCATAGAAATCTTCAGTTTGTATTTATTGCAGCGCGAAGATACCAATTATTATCTTTGGGCTAAATCAAAATAGAATCATGAAGCAATACCAAGTAATCGGACTTATTGGAGCTTTGGCTTTTGCCTGTCAATCCGCCCCGAGCGATACAGATTTAATCAATGATCTTAAAAAGGATGTGACCTACTTAGCTGCTGACCAATTAGAGGGTCGGGCTATTGGTACAGATGGTGAAGTAAAAGCCGCTGAATATTTGGCTGAGCGCTTCAGTGAGATTGGGATTTCGCCCAAAGGCACAGACGGTTTTTTTCAGGAGTTTACCGTTTCCAAGCCAAGCAATCCTCATGAGGAGGCAGTCATTGGAACAGATGGAGAAGGTGTCACAGGCCGAAATGTGATAGGTTATATCGACAACCAAGCTGCTCAGACCATCGTGATTGGAGCTCATTTTGACCACCTTGGGTATGGTGGATCAGGCTCTCTGCATAGAGGAGATTCTGCGATTCACAATGGTGCGGATGATAATGCTTCCGGGACGGCTGCCTTAGCAGCTTTGGCTGAGCTATTGGTGGGTGAAAAGCGCCAGTCTAATTTTCTGTTTATCGCTTTTTCCGGAGAGGAAAATGGCCTTTGGGGATCCAATTATTTTGTAAAAAACCCTACCATCGATCTAGAAACGGTCAATTATATGATCAATATGGACATGGTTGGCCGTCTTAATGAGGAAAATACTTTGGCAATTAATGGAGTTGGTACGAGTCCTAGCTTTGTTCCGGCATTGGATCTGGTCAATACCGACAGTCTCAAGTTGGTTACTTCAGAATCTGGTGTAGGTCCCTCTGACCATACGTCTTTCTATTTACAGGATTTGCCGGTTTTACACTTTTTTACCGGTCAGCATGAAGACTATCACCGTCCTTCAGATGACGCCGAGAAGATTAACTATGAGGGCTTACTTCAGGTGGTTCGATACATTGATCGATTGGTTGCTCAGCTTGACACAGAGCCAAAATTAGCTTTTACTAAAACGAAAGACAGTTCCGGTGATTCTCCAAGATTTACAGTTACACTTGGAGTAGTTCCTGATTATTTATATGATGGAAAAGGAATGCGAATTGATGGGGTATCCGAAGATAAACCAGCCCAAAAAGCAGGTTTGCAAAAAGGTGATATTGTTGTTCAGTTGGGAGATTCTACCATCGTCGATATGATGAGTTATATGCGGGCTTTGGGAGCTTTTCAACCCGGACAAGAGACGCAGGTGGCTTATGAGCGGGATGGTAAAAAAATCGAGGCTCAGGTAAAATTCTAATTGATCTAAAAAGCCTTTCGATTATTCGAAAGGCTTTTTAATTGTAAATGTCTCGTCCTGAAGCAGCTTTTAAGCTAAGGCTATGAAAGAAGAATGATTCAGGCGTTTAGCCGCAAGCAATTTTGTTTACGCGCTTGCTATGCCGACCACCTTCAAACTCAGTCGTCAGAAAAATATCCACTTGGTTTTCTGCTTGCTCATAGGGTATAAAACGGGCGGGAATGGCGATCACATTTGCGTCGTTGTGACGTCGTGCAAGTGATGCAATGGCTTCATTCCAGCAGAGAGCAGCTCGAATTCCCTGATGCTTATTGGCAGTAATAGCTACTCCATTTCCACTTCCACAGATGACTATGCCTTTTTCAAATTCTCCACTTTCCACAGCGCTGCAAAGCGGATGTACATAGTCAGGATAATCAACTGAAGCATCAGAAAATGGACCAAAATCTTTGACCTCATAGCCAGACTTTTCAAGCTTCTGGATTAGTTGAGTTTTGTATTCAAAACCGGCATGATCTCCGCCAATTGCTATTTTTCTGGACATAGTGGATAAGATTTTATTTATCAATTTAGTTTTTTTAGGATATAGAACACAAAATATGCATTCAATTACTCGTCGTCAAATTGTCTTTCGTACTCAGCTTCTTTGAGTGCACGTTTCTTTTCCAGACGCTTCGCAATGGTAATCCCTGCCTCATACAGCACCAAAATTGGCATTGCAATGAGCAACTGAGAAATCACATCAGGAGGCGTGATTATCGCTGCCAATATCAATATTACAACAATGGCATGCCGACGATAAGTTCGGAGCATTCCTGAAGTCACCAAACCACTCATAGACAGAAAATAGATCACCACCGGAAGCTGAAACATGATAGCTGATGCAAGCACCAACATAGTCAAAGTCGTCACGTAGGAAGTGATATCAAATTCATTGAGAATGGAAGGGTCCAATCTATAGTTGGAGAGGAAATTGATCGATAGGGGAGATAGGATGTAATAGCCGAAGGCCGCACCCATGAAGAATAGCAAGCTTACGAAGAAGACAGCCCCTCTAGCAGCATTTTTTTCTTGATCGTAAAGCCCTGGACTGATAAATCGCCAAACCTCCCAAAATACATAGGGAAAGGCCACTATAAAACCAACCACAAAACTGGAAGTCATGTGCATCGAGAACTGTCCAGTCATCTGCCTACTTTGGATGGTGAAGGGAAGTTCATCAATACAAAGCGCCGGGATATTAAGTGACATGGCGATGTCACACAAGACTCGGTAAGTCAGAAAATCAATTTTGGATGGGCCCAAAATGATGATTCCAAATACGATGCTTTTGGAGAGAAAGGCTATGACTGTGAAGATCAAAATCGCAGCTACCGATCGCAATAAGTGCCATCGCAGTGCTTCCAAATGATCCAAGAAGGACATTCCTTCTTCCTCTTCCTGTAGTTGGTCTAATGCCACGATTTAAATTTGGGTAATTAATACAATGGAAACTGAACCATCCATTCGTTTACTTCTGATCGGATTTGATTAAGGATAGCCTCATCACTATGGTTCATGAGCGCTTTGTCGATCAATTGGACTATTTTAGTCATATCTTTTTCTTTCAGACCACGGGTCGTCACGGCAGCAGTACCTACGCGCATTCCGGATGTCACAAAAGGCGACTTGGTATCGAATGGGACCATGTTTTTATTGATCGTGATATCTACTTTTCCGAGTGTCTCTTCAGCGATTTTTCCAGTCAGGTCTTTATTTCGAAGGTCAATAAGCATCAGGTGGTTATCGGTCCCTCCAGAAATTAGCTTATAACCTAATTTTACAAATTCCTCTGCCATTACAGCAGCATTCTTCTTCACCTGAAGAATGTATTCCATGTATTCGTCAGAAAGGGCTTCCTGGAAAGCGACTGCTTTGGCAGCAATGATGTGCTCCAAAGGTCCTCCCTGAGTACCTGGAAAAACGCCCATGTCTAAAAGGGATGACATTTTTCGGATTTCACCTTTGGGAGTTTTGATTCCCCAAGGATTATCAAAGTCATCTCTCATCAAGATCAAACCACCTCGAGGACCTCGCAAAGTCTTATGAGTGGTGGTCGTAACAATGTGGCAAAACTCCAATGGATCATTCAAAAGGCCTCTAGCAATCAGACCTGATGGATGGGAAATATCTGCCAATAAGATGGCTCCTACTTGGTCTGCAATGTCACGAAGTCGCTCGTAATCCCAATCTCTCGAATAGGCAGAAGCTCCGCAAATCAACATTTTGGGCTTTACTTCAAGCGCAGTCTCTTCTACTTTGTCATAGTTGATGACTCCCGTCTCCTCTTCCACACCATAAAAGTGAGGGTCATATAATTTTCCCGAGAAGTTGACCAGAGAACCGTGAGTCAGGTGTCCTCCGTGAGCCAGGTCAAATCCCAAAA
>LJXT01000049.1 GCA_001314815.1 Algoriphagus marincola HL-49 | reverse complement strand
GCCGGAAGCGTCAATGTCCCTTGTAATCTATTTCCTCTGCTATCAGTAAAATCCACCAGCTTACGTTTGCCCCAAGCGTATTCAGCCTGTTGAGGGTTGGCATCGGTGATCCTTTCCTGACTCTTGAAAGCAGTATTGGAGACATAATAATCAGGAAAATTCTCGAAGGTCTGTTTGGTAAAGAAAACCCGATCAGATTCTTCGGCCTTCATAGGAGCTCCATAGCTCCAATCTTCATATACCAGTGGCTTTGGAGATTTACCCACCTCTAATTCATAAAATCCTTCCTTTTTAGTCCACTCTCCATAGGCTGATAAAAGTAGAGCTTGATCGGTATCCACCCACTCTTGGTTTGGATCAAGCTGTACTAGGCGGAATCTGATTTCCTCAGCATCTCCAATTTTGGTGATATTTTCCGCCGAGGAGCCATCCAAGGCAAGCTGCCAAAGGTCAAATTTGTGATTGACAATTACATGCTTACCATCCTTAGTCCAGCCAGCCACTCCATAGGGAGGCTTTTCATGCGGATAAGGATGCTCCAAATCCATAAATACTAGAGGAGCTTTCGAAGAAACATCTGTGATCTGCTCAGTATCAAAATCATAAACCATCAAGGCTGTATCTTTCTGATACAAATAATATCGACCGTCCGGCGAGAAGCCTAGAGGTCGCTTGACCTCTTTCACAATGAGTTTTTTATCACCGGAAGTAATATCGACTCGATAAAAATCAGCTGGAGAAACGCCCCAGTTCACATCACTGATATACGGGGTTTCATCTCTTCCCAATCGGTATTTTGGATGCTTAGAATCCAAAACCGTCCTCATTTCCTCATCCGCCAATTGCTTGAAATCGTCATTTTGGAAATGATAAACGGATTGATAGGTAAAGTTTTTATTCCTATTGGCTCTTACAATCTGTACTGACTGAATGTAGGGATCTTTCCAATGCCATACGTCCACATTAGCAATTGTATCCTTACTCATTTTGATTTTCTCCTCCTGCTCCTTAATTCCAAAAAAGATAGACTTACCATCTTCGGAAAAGGAAAGGGCTTCTTTATCACTGATGACAAAGTCTGCGGGAAAGCCAGATGATTTGGAGTCCAGCGTAGCCATCTTCGTTTCCATATCCAGATTATAAAAAACCAACAAATAATTGGGTTGCTGCCAAAGAGTATCCACTTTATCACCTCTTAAAACCGCAAGTTGGTTTCCTTTGTCTTCATACTCTTCCTTTTTGGCATTTTGGTCATCCCAAGTAAGGCTTTGATAGCTAGCCTTGGAAGCATCCAACAGATCAGTGGACTTTGAGCTCAATGACAACAGGTAAACACCGTTGCCAATTTGATCTTCCGCATCAACAAGGTAAGCCAAATGCGAACTCTTCTGATTAAAAGCGAATTCACTTACGTTTCCTATTGACATGGCCTGCTCCTTTTGGAGATCATAGAGAATTAGGTCTGCGCCTTTGGCACCCTCGGGCTTCTTCTTCAAAACTGCCCAAAACTTGCCATCATTTGAAAATGCCATTGAAGCTGCATTGGCAATTGAGTACTCTGTGTCTCGGGAAAGCTTACGCACATGGGCTTTTTGCTCGATCGGTTTTTTGGCCTTTTTGAGCTTTTCAGCTTCTTCTTCGAGAGGTCTGGTAAAATAGCCCACATAGTTCCCTTTTTTGGAAAATGCAGGCCTCGAACCGTTTGGAACGCGGATAATGGATCGATCCGCTACTGACATAATATGAAGCGTATCATCAGATCCATTTGGTCTAAGGGAATAGGCAAACCAGTCTCCAGTAGGAGATACTTCCGGCGAAATAACCCTAGACCACTTGGGATAGTCTTCTAATTGGAGTGTCTTCTGCTGAGCCTGAAGGTTCAGACAGGAAAATACAAACAGACAGATTAATGTAAATATTCTCATATGCAGTGGATTAAGCTATTTATAGACAATAGACAAGATTGACCACTGCAATTAAAAAACAAACACAAATTACATCTGAGGTAAAAATAAAATCATCGAGCACAAAAAAAGGGCGATCTATCGACCGCCCTTTTTTTTGAATTTATAAAACTTAAGCTTCAGCAGGAAGCACGTTTACGATTGACTTACCGTCAGCTTTCTTTACAAAAGCAACTTTACCGTCCGTCAATGCAAACAACGTGTGATCCTTACCCAATCCTACGTTTTCGCCAGGATGATGCTTAGTACCTCTTTGTCTCACGATGATGTTTCCGGCGATTACAGCCTCACCACCAAACTTTTTCACGCCCAATCTCTTGGAGTGGGACTCTCTACCGTTTTTGGAACTACCTACACCTTTTTTGTGTGCCATGGTTTAATACGTTTAATGTTTTCTAAAATGAAAACTTAGAGTGAAATATTTTCGATCAATAACTTAGTGAAATCCTGTCTGTGACCATTCTTCTTTTTGTAGCCTTTTCTACGCTTCTTTTTGAAGACGATCACTTTATCACCTTTAACATGATCCAGCACCTTGCCAGATACCTTTGCACCTTCTAGAAGTGGTGCGCCTATTGACACATTTCCGTCAGCTTCTGCCAACAGTACTTGGTCAAATTCCACGGAAGCGCCAGCCTCTGCGTCCAATTTAGGAGCGTAGATGGACTGATCTTTAGTTACTTTGAACTGCTTACCAGCGATGTTTACGATTGCGTACATATTGTGATTTTGATTCTTTATGAAAATCGGATTGCAAATATAGATAACTATCCGATAAGAAAAAAACATACACAAAAATTCGCTCTTGCTATTACCTTGATTTCAGATCAAGAACATCCAATTCGATAAATCGGTACCTTTATGATTCAAAAAATAATCAACATGAAAATCTAGGCCTTACAAAATAATATTTTTTACTTGAAGATATTTTCATATTCTATTGATTTTCAATGGCTTAATGTAAATCAAAAAATTGACCTTTGTTCAAGTTTTTGATTGAACAGGATTAAAAAAAAATTTTTCGAAATAATTGAAAAAACTTTTCACCCCCTGTAAATTGATAATTTTTTAAACCTTAACTTGATTTAAGACTTATTTAAATATTGATTTACAATCTATTATAGTGTTTTTGACCTTTGGTCAATTACTCGATTCAAGTTGCTCTTAAGGGGTTTTATTTATCCGATTTGGTTCACATATTTGTTCAGAGGCTGTTCTGAAAAGGCAGCCTTTTCTATCCCAGAGGAACAGATTCTTCGCCCAGCCAATTTTGAATCAGGAGTACAATTTTCCATAGAATAAATAAACAGAGAGAACGATGCAAGAGGAACCCATTTTAGTAGACAACAAGAATCGATTTGTTTTATTCCCCATTCAGCACCCTGATATTTGGCAGTATTATAAACAAGCTGAGGCAAGTTTTTGGACTGCCGAGGAAATTGATCTGAGCCAGGATTTGACAGATTGGAAAAGCCTTAATGACGGTGAGCGACATTTTATTTCGCACGTATTGGCTTTTTTCGCAGCGAGCGATGGTATAGTCAATGAGAACTTAGCAGAGCATTTTGTAGCGGAAGTGCAATACACAGAAGCGAAATTCTTCTATGGCTTTCAGATTGCCATGGAAAACATCCACTCTGAAACATACAGCTTACTAATCGACACCTACATAAAAGATGCAGTAGAGCGGGACAGACTTCTCAATGCGATCGAACATATTGACTGTGTAAAGAAAAAAGCCGATTGGGCTTTGAGATGGATCGACAACGGAAATTTCCAAGAGCGCTTGATAGCTTTTGCGGCAGTGGAAGGGATCTTTTTCTCGGGCTCTTTCTGTTCTATTTTCTGGATGAAGAAGCGAGGCTTGATGCCGGGACTGACTTTCTCCAATGAATTGATTTCCCGAGATGAAGGATTGCACTGTGATTTTGCTTGTCATCTTTACACCAAACATGTCGTCAACCCACTTCCAAAAAACACTGTCCGTGAAATCATTATGGATGCGGTAGCAATCGAGAAAGAATTCGTGACTGACGCACTCCCAGTAAGATTGATCGGAATGAATGCAGATTTGATGTGTCAATACATCGAGTTTGTAGCTGACCGATTGTTGATAGAGCTTGGATGTGATAAAGTCTGGAACAGCACCAATCCATTCGACTTTATGGACATGATTTCCCTTCAAGGAAAGACAAATTTCTTCGAAAAGAGAGTTGGAGATTATCAAAAGGCCGGGGTCATGAAATCCCAAGAAACTTCCAGCGCTTCTCGTTTTTCAGTCGAAGAAGATTTTTAAACAATACCCATAACCTATCCCACCACCTTAACCCAAATCGAAATGCTAGTAATCAAAAGAGACGGAAGACGCGAATCGGTCCGGTTTGACAAAATCACTGCCCGGATAGAAAACCTATGTGATGGATTGGATCCAAAATATATTCAGCCCATTGAAGTAGCCAAAAAGGTCATCGATGGTCTTTACGACGGAGTGAGTACTTCTGAGCTAGATAATCTTGCCGCGGAGGTCTGTGCATCCCTGACGGTCAAACATCCAGATTATGCCATCCTTGCAGCCCGTATTGCAATCTCCAATCTCCATAAGACGACTAGCCAGTCTTTTTCTAATACGATGAAAAGACTATACACTTATGTGAATCCAAAGACTGGAGAGAACGCTCAGCTTTTGGATACCGAAGTGTATGGAATTATCAAGAAAAATGCTGCTCGCTTAGACGAGGCAATCGATTATAAGCGTGACTTTGGTTATGATTTCTTTGGATTCAAAACACTAGAGAGAAGTTATCTGATCAAACTGGACTGGAAAGTGGTAGAGCGTCCCCAGCACATGCTGATGCGGGTTTCGGTGGGAATTCACAAGAATGATATTGATTCAGCAATAGAGACATACAATCTCCTTTCGGAAAAGTGGTTTACACATGCCACCCCTACCTTATTCAATGCAGGTACTCCAAAACCACAGCTTTCGTCCTGCTTCCTTTTGACAATGAAGGAAGATAGTATTGACGGTATCTATGATACTCTAAAACAATGTGCTAAAATATCGCAGTCAGCTGGTGGAATCGGCCTATCTGTACACCATGTGCGGGCAAAGGGATCCTATATCAAAGGAACCAATGGCGTATCAAACGGTATCGTTCCAATGCTTCGTAACTTCGACATGACTGCCCGATATGTAGATCAAGGAGGAGGAAAGCGCAAAGGATCATTTGCCATCTATCTAGAGCCATGGCATGCAGATATCAAAGACTTCTTGGAGCTAAAGCGAAATCACGGAAAAGAAGAGATGCGTGCAAGAGATCTATTCTACGCACTTTGGATTCCAGACTTATTCATGAAGCGAGTAGAAGCCAACGAAAGTTGGTCACTATTCTGTCCTAATGAGGCACCTGGACTTTCAGATTGTCACGGAGAGGAGTTTGAAAGACTGTATGAAAAGTACGAGCGGGAAGGAAGAGCTAGAGAGACGATCAAAGCCCAGGAGTTGTGGTTTGAAGTTCTTGAATCTCAAATCGAGACGGGAACTCCGTACATGCTATATAAAGACGCTGCAAATGGAAAGTCCAATCAGAAAAACCTTGGAACTATCAAGTCTTCCAACCTGTGTACTGAAATCATCGAGTACACCTCACCTGATGAGGTAGCTGTCTGTAACCTAGCTTCTATTGCCCTTCCAAAATATGTGGCAACAGGTCCTGATGGAAAGCGGTATTTCGACCATCAAAAACTCTATGAAATCACCAAAGTAGCTACTCGCAACCTCAATAAAGTAATTGATGTCAACTACTACCCCGTAGAGGAAGCTAGACGGTCTAACTTCCGTCACCGACCAATCGGATTGGGGGTTCAAGGATTGGCCGATGCTTTCATCATGCTCAGAATGCCTTTCGATTCGGAGGAAGCGAAAGGGTTGAATGAAGACATATTTGAAACCATCTACTATGCATCTGTAGAGACTTCCATGGAACTGGCGAAGGTAGAAGGTACTTATGAAACCTATGAAGGCTCTCCGGCCTCTCAGGGAATCCTTCAGTTTGATATGTGGGGTGTCACTCCTAAGTCTGGCAGATGGAATTGGAATGAGTTGAAAGATAAAGTGAAGAAGTTTGGACTTAGAAACTCCCTGCTAGTAGCTCCAATGCCAACGGCTTCGACTTCACAGATTTTGGGAAACAATGAGTGCTTTGAGCCTTATACCTCCAATATCTACACGAGAAGAACCCTATCTGGAGAATTCATTGTCGTGAATAAGCACTTGATGCATGATCTGATCAAGCTAGGCCTTTGGGATGATAAAATGCGTAACAGATTGATCTCTACCAATGGATCTGTTCAGGATATTCCAAATATTCCTCAAAATATCAAGGATCTCTATAAGACCGTTTGGGAAATCTCCCAAAAAGTCATCATCGATATGGCCGCTGACAGAGGTGCTTATATCTGCCAGTCTCAAAGTATGAACGTCTTCCTTCAGGATCCAAACTTTGGAAAACTTACATCCATGCACTTCTACGCTTGGAAGAAAGGCCTCAAGACCGGGATGTACTACTTGAGATCTCAAGCTGCGGCTGCTGCGATCAAGTTCACGCTTGATAAGAGTGCCTTGGTGGATCAGGAAGAAATCTCCACTCCTACTGCACAAGATATGCAAGACAAACAAGCTGCAATCACCTGCTCTCTGGACAATCCAGATGACTGTGAAATGTGCGGTAGTTAAAAATTTTAGAGTTCGTCAATTTGAAAAAGCGCCTAGTAGTTCTGGGCGCTTTTTTTAGCTTTGAAAAAACAATAACCATGACTTCTGTAGAAATAGCCGAAAAAATCCAAAACCTAAATTCCGAGCAAAAGCCGCTATTTGGGAGAATGAGTCCCCAACATATGCTTGAGCACCTGACCATCACCGTGAAACTTTCCACGGGAAGAATAAAAATCCCTGAATTCAGTCCTTCGGAAAAGCAGTTAGAAATGAAGCGTCTCCTGCTCGATACCGAGATGGATTTTCCCAAAGGGATCAAAGCTCCCAATGATATCGGTGACCTTCCTGAGCTTCGCCACCCAAACCTGGATATAGCCAAAGAAAAATTGGTGCAAAGCCTCGAAGAGTTTGAGGAAAAATACAAACAAAAACCTGACTTTAAGGCTATTCATCCTCGCTTTGGCTATTTGAATCAGGAAGAGTGGCTACGCTTTCATGCCAAGCATTTCAAGAATCATTTCAGTCAATTTGGGATTTGACATAAAAAAAGGGCAAAAAGCCCTTTTTAATCTTTTATCCATTTCCTCTCAGGATTTCCATCGGAGCTTGATTGATGATTTTTCGACCATTGAGCCAGCCTAGCACAATCGTAAGACCTGTAATCGCCAAATAGAGCACCAGGCCTGCGCCCCAAGCCGGTCTAAAGTTCATATCAAAAACGAACGCACTCAATAGCCAGGTTGCAGCAAAAGACAAGATAATACCAGAAAGCGACGCTAGACTACCTAGGAAGAAATACTCCAGCGTATTGATCTTACTTACCGTCCCAGAACCAGCACCAAGCGTCCTGAGAAGGATACTTTCCCGCATCCGTTGGTACTTGCTGATGATGAGGGAAGAAATCAAAACCAAGATCCCCGTAGCAATACTGAAAAATGCCATAAACTGGATCACAAAGCTGATTTTGTTCAAAATATCTTCCAGTGTTTCAACGATCACTCCCAAATTGACTACGGAAATATTGGGGAATTCCCGCACCACTTCAGATTGAATAGCCGCAGATTCCCGATCATTTTTGGTACGTGTGATGATTACATGAAACTTCGGTGCCTGATCCAGTACTCCTTCGGGGAATAAAACCACAAAATTGGTCGAAACCTGATTGAACTTAATATCTCTGAAGCTACCAATGTAAGTTTTGATCGGTCTGCCTTGCACATTAAATTCAATTTCATCGCCTATTTTCATTCGATCTCCGCCAAACCCATCGGATAAACTCACAAAGATAGAATCCCCTCGGGCTCCCATAGGGATCAATTCTCCCTCCACTAGCTTTTCTGTCTCGATTAGGGTATCGCGATAAGTCACCCGGTATTCCCGATTATACATCCAGCGAGAATAATTTTCCTCATCAGGAAGCTCCTCGTTCTCCCGTTTGTCGATACCATTGATTTCATTGAGCTGCATCGTCACAATAGGCACCTCCTGTAAGATTCTAAGGCCCCGCCCGGTCACTTTTTCCCTTACTTCATCGAGCTGTGGTGTCTGAATATCAAACATCAGCAGATTCGGCTGATCTTCCTTATCTGCAAACTTTGCTTCTTCGAGCAATTGATTTTGAAGAAAGAAAAGCGTACTAATCATCGCTGTACCCAAGCCGATGGTGGCAATCAATGAGATGGTTTGATTATTGGGTCGATAGAGGTTGGCTAAAGCCTGACGCACGGTATATCGGAGTGAAATGGGTAAAAACTTCCGAACCGACCACATGATCAATTGGCCAACTCCCCACAAAATACCAAAGGCAAAAACTACAAACCCAGTAAAGCCAAAAGCTAGCTGTGCTGATCCAAGAAGGTAATAGCTAAAGCCCCAAATGAAAATTAAAATCCCTGCAATCACTGCCCATCTGTAAGGATCCTTTAGTAATCTAGAGTCTGCCGTCTCAGGACGAAGCGTAGCCATCGGTGACACATTTCGAACTTTCAGTAATGGAAGCAAGGCAAATAATACCGAAACAAAAAGCCCCGTAATCACTCCAAAACCGACTGAAAGCCACGAAATTCCTACTGTCACTTCCACCGGCAAGAAATCTGCAAAAACCGCGGGAAGAATAAATTGTAACAATGTCCCGAGTATGGAACCTAAGATCGCCCCAAAAAGACCCATTACTAGAATCTCAAAAAGATAAATCAAAAGGACATCCCGAGAGGAAACTCCCAAGCAGCGCAATACCGCTACGGAAGCTAGTTTTTCCTTGACAAATACATTGACAGCAGAAGCGACACCTACACAGCCCAAGAGCAGCGCTATAAAAGCAACTAAGCTCAAGAAGTTGGACAGATTTTCAAATGACCTTCCGGTCGACCGCTTTCGATCTTCTACTGTATCTGCATCAATCCGTTCGATTTCCCATTCATCCTCGAAAGGCTCGATGAGTAAATCAATGTCTGTATTTTCGGCAAATACAAAATAGCGGTTGTACTCCACACGACTTCCGTATTGGACCAAGCCAGTTTCTTCCAGGTAAGCCATTGGAATATAGACAGCCGGAGCAACGGTGGCAGTGATTCCGGTTTGACCAGGCACAGACTGAAGTTCTCCGGCAATTTCAAATTCTACCTCTCCTACCTTGATGATGTCTCCCACCTGAGCATCAAACTGGGCCATCAAAATTTTCTCGACCAGAGCTTTTTTTCCTCCAGCTCGAAAATCTGCATCTCCCGAAGCTGGAATTGTCTCTAGATAACCGTAAAAAGGAAAATCGCCTTCCAAGGCACGAACCTGAGTCAATCGACTAGCCCCTGTGGCTGGAAAGGCGACCATGGATGCAAAATTGACCTCGGAAGCTGTATTTAAAGCCATCGAATCGATGGGCTGATCTCCAATAGGTTTGTTGTTTTCAAGAACCAAATCCGCCCCTAAAAGCTCTTTAGCCTGATTATCAATATCCGAAGTGAGGTTTTCACCAAAACTACTGATAGCTACCAAAGCGGCTATACCAACCACGATGGAACTGACAAAGAGGAGCAAACGAGAGATGTTTTTTCGGAAATCCCGAAGAGCCATCCTTAGAATCCAAGCAAAATCAGGCATGGGCATCCTCCTGTATTTTTCCTCCTTTGATGTGGATGATTCGCTGAGTCTTACCTGCTAATTCAGT
The DNA here is from genome assembly GCA_001314815.1 of Algoriphagus marincola HL-49. GTDB lineage: Bacteria > Bacteroidota > Bacteroidia > Cytophagales > Cyclobacteriaceae > Algoriphagus > Algoriphagus marincola_A. The sequence continues at coordinate 15,382 of LJXT01000049.1, read as the reverse complement.
ATCGTGTGTGACCAAGACAAGCGTGGTCCCTTTTTCCTTATTCAAGTCGAAGATCAGCTTTTCAATCATTTCACCAGTCTCAGTATCTAGATTCCCTGTTGGCTCGTCCGCAAAAAGAATTTTGGGTTCATTGGCGAAAGCCCTTGCAATTGAAACCCGCTGCTGCTCTCCTCCTGAAAGTTGCGTAGGATAGTGAGTCGCCCGGTCGCCGAGCCCTACTTTTTCCAAAAGCTCTAAGGCCTTGGTTCTGGCATCTTTGCGCTTCTTAAGTTCCAGTGGGACCATGACATTTTCGAGGGCTGTGAGCGTTGGAAGCAATTGGAAATTCTGAAAAATAAATCCAACATCTTGATTTCTGACTGCTGCTCTTTGATCTTCACTTAGCTTTTCAAGTGCTTGACCATTTAAATGAACAGATCCGGTAGAAGCAGAGTCCAGACCTGCGCAAAGGCCTAATAGAGTGGTTTTACCACTACCTGAAGGTCCGACAATAGAGATAGTTTCTCCTGCCTGAATATCAAAATTCACCTGATCAAGAACAGTTAAACTACGACTACCACTTTTATAGGTTTTACTCAGGTCTTTTACTGAAAGAATATTCATCAAATGCTATTTCGTTACGGTTTGCGAATCAGACAGATCAAACCGATCTGCTTCATTTTTATGAAGAAAATATTTTTCTTGAGTGAATCTAAACCAATTATTGATCAAAATTGTAGAAGAAACTGTCAAACGGTCCAAATTGGTTCCTATTTGACTACTTATCAGAACATTTAACTACAGAAAGCGCTTTTGAAATAATGAACAAACTCCAAAACTCCTCTTCATACCTACTATTGTTGATTTTATTTTCGATGACCATATTTTCATCCTGTAGTGAAAATAAAACTTCGAAAACTCAAGCGCTTGAGAGCGTAGAGAATGAACCTGTCGAAAAAGAATCCAAAAAGACAATCCTTTTCTTTGGAAATAGTTTGACTGCTGGATATGGAATTGATAAGGAAGACTCTTTTGCCGGGCTTACCCAGCAGCGTTTGGATAGTCTGGGTTTAGATTACCGTGTGATCAATGGTGGTCTCAGCGGGGAGACTACGGCAGGTGGGTTTAGTCGATTGGATTGGTTTTTAGAAGAAGAGCCTTACATTTTTGTGCTGGAGCTCGGTGGCAATGATGGCCTGAGAGGCATCCAACTCAGCGAAACACGCAGCAATCTGGAGAAAATCATCGACGAGGTTAGAAATAAGTATCCTGAGACTCATATCATTTTGGCAGGAATGCAAATCCCGCCGAATATGGGTCAAGAATACACGGATGAATTCAAGTACATTTACCCAGAAGTGGCTGCTGAAAAGAACGTGACACTTATTCCCTTTCTCCTCGAAGGAGTTGCAGGAAATCCCGACTTGAACCTACCAGACGGAATCCATCCTACGGAAGAAGGGCATCAGATAGTTTTTGAAACGGTTTGGCCCTATATTGAATCTTTGGTTAAAGCCTAAAAAATCAGGCTAATCCCAAAGAAGATTTGGCAAATAAACCAGATTGATCTTTTTTAAAAAAGCCTGCTTTCATTATCTATTTTTTTGACCTATATTTTCGACTTCATTAAAATTTTTAAAAAATGAGCTTTCAAATCAAAGAGACTCCGGATACCTATGATGTGATTATTGTAGGCTCCGGTGCCGGAGGAGGCATGGCTTCCAAGGTTCTATCAGAGGCCGGACTTTCGGTAGCCGTAGTAGAAGCTGGTGGTGACTTTGATCCGGCCAAGGATGAAGACCGGACTCAACTCAGACCACCCTGGGAATCGCCTAGGAGAGGTGCAGGAACACGTATTCGGCCCTTTGGAGATTTTGATGCAGCTATCGGTGGATGGGATATCGAGGGTGAGCCTTACACCCGAAAAAACGGCACTCAATTCGACTGGTTTCGATCTCGTATGGTCGGAGGCCGAACAAATCACTGGGGAAGGATTTCCCTCCGGTTTGGGCCTAATGATTTCAAAAGAGCAAGCATTGACGGCATGGGTGATGACTGGCCGATTGGCTACGATGAATTAAAACCCTACTATGACCGTGTCGATAAATTAATTGGAGTATTTGGCACCAAAGAAGGTATTTACAACGAGCCTGATGGCTTTTTCCTTCCTCCACCAAAACCCAGACTTCATGAACTATTTATAAAGAAAGGAGCAGATCGTGCGGGAATCCCTATGATTCCATCACGCCTCTCCATGCTTACCCGCCCTATCAATAATGAGCGGGGAGTTTGCTTTTTCTGTAATCAATGTAATCGGGCCTGTCAGGTCTATGCGGATTTTTCTGCGGGGACCTGTCTGGTACATCCGGCTATGAAAAAAGGAAAGGTTGACCTCTTCACTTTTTCAATGGTACGAAAAGTAACGACCGATGATCAGGGTAAAGCAACCGGTGTTTCTTTTGTATCCAAAGTGGATATGAAAGAGTACAAACTCCGATCTCGGGTAGTCGTCCTTGGTGCTTCTGCTTGTGAATCAGCACGGATCATGATGAACTCCAAATCGAAGTCTCACCCAAATGGAATCGGTGGGGATTCAGGCGTTCTTGGAAGATATTTACATGATTCTACAGGAGCGGACCGAATGGGAATCATGCCCGACTTGATTGATCGAGAGCGATACAATGAAGACGGTGTGGGTGGGATGCACATGTACACACCATGGTGGCTGGACAATAAAAAACTGGATTTTGCACGTGGCTACCACATTGAATACTGGGGAGGTATGGGGCAACCTGCCTATGGTACCGGTATGAGCATGGATAGCATGCGAAAATATATCAAAGATGAATTTGGTAATCCAAGTCCAAATGGCGGCTATGGAGAAGGACTGAAAAAGGATATCCGAAGAATTTATGGCTCCACGCTGGGAATGTCAGGAAGAGGTGAAAGTATTCCTCGCTACGACAACTACTGTGAGATAGATCCGAATGTAGTCGACAAATATGGAATTCCTGTACTTCGATTTAATTATACTTGGTCTGATCAGGAAATCAAGCAGGCGAAACATATGCAGGATACCTTTGAGGAAATCCTGACCAATGCTGGGGCGATCTTGCTAGGCACCAAACCCGGACCTGAAAGTAAGTATGGACTAGCGGCACCTGGGCGAATCATTCACGAAGTCGGCACAACCCGAATGGGCAATGATGCCAAATCATCCGTGGTCAACTCCAATTGCCAAGCCCATGACTGCGACAATTTATTCGTGGTAGATGCAGGGCCTTTTGTCTCACAGGCAGACAAAAACCCAACTTGGACCATTCTTGCCTTGTCTTGGAGAACTTCCGATTACATTGTAGATCAGTTGAAACAAAAAAATATCTAAGCCATGAACAGAAGAGAAAACCTCAAATTGCTTTTCACAGGCTCTCTGGGAGCGGGCTTGATGCTGACAGGCTGCGAAACAGAAGAGCAAGCTGTCACTGGACAGATTTTCGAAGGCGGAACTCCGGGTGGTCGAACCGCTGAGGAAAAGGCAAGAGACGCTAAACTTTTGGCTGACTCCTTTTTCACAGAGGAGGAGCGCAAAAAACTGGATACCCTGGTAGATATCATTATGCCGGCTGATTCCGAGTCTCCGGCAGCTACTGAATTGAAAGTGACTGATTTCATGGACTTTATGATGCTGGACCAGCCAGGCTATCAGACTCCTATGCGGGGTGGTTTGATGTGGCTGGACTTTGAAGCTGACGAGAAATTTGGCAAGCCTTTCAATGAGCTTTCCAAAGATCAAGTGATTGAAATCGTCGAATTGGTAGCTTGGCCAGATAAGGCTGACCCTGCTTATGAAGGAGGGGTTCGCTGGTTCAATTTGCTCCGAAATCTAACCTGCACAGGCTATTTTACAACAGAGGCTGGCTGGAAGTACATGGGCTACAAAGGAAATACACCGAATGTATGGGACGGAATTCCACAGCAGGTTTTGGATAGACACGGACTTTCTAATCCCGAAAAATACACGGCATTTTACCTCAAACCTGAAGACCGGGGTAAAGTCGTCGAATGGGATGATGAGGGAAATATTATTGGTTAATTTCTTTAAAAAACCGTGGGTCGATTCCCACGGTTTTTTATTTAGTAGTATTTTCCAGTGAAAATCCAGACTATGAAAAACCCTATACTCAAATTCATTTTCCTACTGGGAATCCTAGCTTTCTCGGCAGGCTGCTCCAAAAATGTAACCATGACCCGACTAGTACCTGCTGCGGTCACAGTCTCTCCGGAAATTCAAAAAATAGTCATCATCGATCGGACCAAACCTCAAAATGAAATGGTGAGCGTGATCGAAGGATTGATCACCGGAGAATTGCCCTTTGAAGTAAGAAACTCCATCGAAGCCACACTTTCATCCCTGCAGCAAACCCTAAACACCAGCCCCCGATATGAGATCATTCGAGCCAACCAACGCTTGACAGGTGGCATGTTTGGACAGGTGTTCCCTAACCCACTGGACTGGTACACCATTGAGCGCCTTTGTGATGAATACCAAGCGGATGCTGTCCTTGCCTTAGAAAATTTCAATTAAGACTTTGTCACCACTGAAAAAGAACAACTGATCAAAAAAACTGTCGGAGAAGGAAAAAATGCCCGAACAGTCGAAGTTAATGGAATTTACATGGAAGGAGTAGCCAATGTCTCAGCCGGCTTCCGTCTCTACGATCCCTTTCAAAAAAGCATCATTGACCAGCAACGCTTCCAGAAAACCAATACCTGGTCAGCCGAGGCAGAGACCAAAACCCAGGCCTTAGCACTTTTGATAGCCAAAGCAGACGCAACCCGAATTGTAGGGGAATTGGCCGGTGCTGGATACGCTTCCAAAATCGCACCGATGTATGTTGATGTCAACCGGGGCTTTTTCCCAAAATCCAAAACCCATCCTGCCGTAGCCGAAGGTGCCCGCTATGCGGAAGTAGATCAATGGGAGCAGGCTATTCAAACCTGGGAGGCTGCTTTACCCACCGCTGATGAAAAGACGGGCGGGAAGTTACTATTTAACATTGCGGTTGGGTATGAGGTACTGGGCAGCTTAGACTTAGCCAAAGAATGGGCAGGTAGGGCATACACGGAATATGGATTAAAAAAAGCAAAAAATTACGTAAGAACTTTGGATCAAGAAATTCAAAATGCGAATTTGATAAACCAACAGATGACAGGAAATTAAGCTAAATACCTCCCTAATGAAGCATACTTTTTATTTCCTCATTTTGCTCATTCTATTTTCCTGCGGAAATGAAAAGAACAATGAATCTGTTCAAAACCCCAATTCTGAAGGAAGCTTGGAGCTCCAGAAAGTAGACTCAGTAGACTACAAGCTTCTGGGGGATCCAATATTGGCTGATGTGAGTGATGATAGAAGCCGAATGCTGATCTACGATTATGCCTCAAGCGAAATAATTACAATCGATGAGGACGGCATGCTCTTGGGAAAATTTTCGAAAACGGAAGATACCCCTGACGCATATGGCTTCATGATGGAATTACCCGGATTTCTAGGAAACGACCAAGTTGTGGTGAATGGGATGCGAGGTGTTTTTATTTATGATTTGGAAGGAAATCAGATCAAAAAAATTGATCATCCTGAATCAGTCGGTGGAGCTGCATTCATGCCGCAAGTCGGCAAATCCGTCGAAACCTTCACTCTTCAAAATCAGGAATTCATCTTATCAAAATCGGTTAGACCCAGAGATACCTACCCGGGAGAACAAGCTTTTTATGATCGCTTCAGAGCTTTGGAGTGGATCAATGTAGCTTCAGGTGAATCCACTGAAATCATCCCTTTTGAAACAGGTAGTATTTTTAAAAGCGGGAAAGGCTACATCGAGAGTGACTATACCCCCTCTTTTGAATGGATAAATAGCAAACTATACATCAGCTTAGGCGGAGAACCTATCTTGAGAGTGTATGACTTGGCAGATGATACTACCCAATTGGACACTACGATTAACTTGACTATTCCAGAATTTAAGGAGCTACCGGTTCGTGAAAGAAATGAGTTCTCGGAGGGATCTGTTGCCTTAGATGGAAGCACTGCCTCTATCCGGAATATTCATCGAGTAGGTGACAAATTGATCCTTCATTATTATGCGGGCATGGACCCCGAGAAAGTAAAAGAAGCTGGAGAGCTTTGGCAGTCCGGAAATGAAGAGGAAGCGGGGTTACTGTTTGATAAATTGGAAGCGGAAGTACCCAAGGGCTTTTTGGTTTTTGATCTGGAAACACTCCAGCTGGTAGATAGCGTAGATCTGCCCAAAGGAGTGAATATGGGAGGTTTTTTAGCTGCTGGTAATTCCCTCTGGTTTCAAAAAGCCCCTTCTGAGGAAGTAGAAGAAGATTTTGTAAGGATTTATGAATACAAGTTGAATTGACTTAGTTTTTTGTTCGGACTGAATAAATCTTTGACAGAATAAGCTTATTTTTAAAGTATTAATTAGAGCACAAATGAGATTTAAGATTATCCTTTTTTCAACCCTCTTAGGATTTTTGGCCGCATGCGGTGAAGCCGAAAGCGAAAAACCAAAAGCTCCTTTAAGCGAACAGCAATTAAAATTCGAAATCTACGATTCCTTGGTCGTGGATTATTTGGGAAATCTTTTGCTGATGGACATCAGTCCAGATGGTGAAAATCACCTAATGATCGATCAAAATACGGACACTATTTTTGTTACCAATCCTCAGGGGGAAATCAAGCATCAATATTACCGAAATGGAGATGATCCCGAAGCTATTCCCGGAAACCGCTCAGGTTTGGGCAAGTTTTTGGATAATCAGACAATCCTTATTCCCGGAAGTCAAGGCATGGCTTCCTATGAATTAGCTGGTAATCTTAAAGAAATATTTAAGCCTGATTTCAGAGGTATGGCCAATCTAGTAGTTCCTTTCAATGAAGTACATGAAGTAGTTGGAGAAAAAGTATTCTTTTACTTGCCAGGAAGGTACAGTGATCTAGGACAACAAGGACTGGACTTCCAAAAAGCTTCCAAAAGATTAGAAGTCTTGGATTTAAATACTAGGGAATTCTCATCCGTAATACCTTTCCCAAAATCCTCTAAATTTAGCAGTGAAACACAAGAATTCGGAGGACTCGACTTCTATCCTACGTTCAAAATATTAGGCGATTCCTTGTACATGGTATATCGAAATGAACCCAAAATTTTCACTTATCACTTATCAAACCTAGAAACACCAGCCAGTGTCAAGACCATTCCCTACCCTGAGTTTATTGAGCGAAAAACCGATAGTAAACCAGCCAATGGAGGCTTTAATTTCAGGGATTTCTTTCTTGGGTTTAACCTTTCCATATTTCCCACAGAAACTGGAGACTTTCTACTACAGTACCTTTCTGGCCTAACAGACGAAGAAGCAAATGAAGTCACTTCAGCGGCAGGGACAGATTTTGATAAAATGTTTGAAGATGCAGAGAAATACAATGGCGGCGGCTTTGTCCTTTTTGACGGATCCCAACTCAGCCCCATTATCGAAAAACCGGAAATTCTCGGCAACTTAAACAACTATGTCTCCAAGGATGAAATCTGGTTTTCACTCAATTTTTCAGAGGCTGAAAATGACTATTCAGTGATTTATAAAACCAGGCTGGTCAACCAATAAAAACCACTTATCTCATTCCATATCCATTTGCGGGCATTTCCATTCGGTTTTGCCCGCTTATGCTTATATTCCATCCTGATCTAATCAAAACGCATGAAAAAATCATCTACCTACCTGATTTTAGCCGCAGCCGGAATGCTGCTGTTCGGCAGCACTACTGCACAGGAAATCAAACCCACCACCGAAAAAGAACTGGTCGAGGCGGTCGAAAAACACCGTCATTTATTTGCCGCCACTCCATTCAAGGAATTTAAAGCCCGCAACATCGGCCCGACCAATATGTCCGGGCGGATCGTGGACCTCGAAGTTGCACAAAATCCCAACACCTTCTACATCGCCGCAGCTTCGGGCGGAGTTTGGAAAACAGAAGACAATGGTCAATCCTTCGTTCCGATCTTTGACCATCAAAGTGCTTTAGGAATCGGAGATATAGCACTCTCTCCTTCTGACAATAATATCCTGTGGGTAGGAACAGGTGAGGACAATTCCAGTCGCTCCACTTATGCGGGATCAGGTGTCTATAAATCCACCGATGCAGGAAAAACCTGGCAATTCATGGGGCTCCCTCATTCACAGCATATCGGCTCGGTTCAGATTCACCCCACCAATCCCGACATTGTCTGGGTAGGTTCAATGGGCGGACTCTATTCCCAAAATAAAGAACGCGGACTTTATATGACCACAGACGGTGGTGCTTCTTGGAAAAAAGTCCTCTACATCGATGATAATACCGGAATCATTGACATCAAAGTACATCCCAACAATCCAGATATCCTGCTTGCTGCCTCTTGGGAGCGTTTTAGACAGGCTCATGACTTCATCGGCAATGGAAAAGGATCAGCAATCTGGCGGTCAGAGGATGGTGGAAAAACCTGGAAAAAAGCCATAGATGGATTCCCCCAAAACGAATTTGTAGGTAGAATTGGTTTTGATTTTGCCCAGAGTAACCCTGATGTAGTTTATGCTTTGCATGACAATCAGGGCCCTTCGGACAAAGAACAAGAGGAGCCAAGAAGGCGAAGAAATCAAGAAGAAAACCCTTTGGAATTTGAGGACTTTAAGACTATGTCGGTGGAAGATGCCATGGGTATGGAAGATAATCGTTTAAATTCTTTCCTTCGAAGAAATCAATTTGCTTCCAAATACACCGCCAGTGAAATCAAACGGCAGCTCCGTACTGGAAAAATCACCACAGCGCAGATCGCCGAATACAATGGAAATGCAAATGATGCCAACGCGGCACTATTTTCAGCCCCAATCATCGGTGCTGAGGTCTTTCGCTCTGAAGATGCCGGTAAATCCTGGAAAAAAGTTTCGGAATCTGATCTAAGTCGATTGTATAATACTTATGGATACTACTTTGGCGAAATCCGGGTAGGCACCGAAAACGAAGACGAAGTATTCGTGCTCGGCGTGCCCCTTTTGGTTTCTCGGGACGGTGGCAAAAACTTTTCTCGTACTGACTCCATTGGTCGGCCGCACTCGGATCATCAATCCATGTGGATCAACCCAAAAGACGGGAAGCATATATTACTTGGAAATGACGGCGGACTCTACCGTAGCTATGGAGGTGGTGCACGTTGGGATCACTTGAATACCCAGATGCCTATTTCACAATTTTACTCCATCATGACTGATGATGCCACACCATACAATGTATATGGAGGAATGCAGGACAACGGGGTGTGGTTTGGTAGTTCTAAAAATGATCCTTCAGAGCGGTGGGAATCCTTGATGGGAGGAGATGGTATGGTCGTGGCCGTAGATAGCAGAGACAATGACATCGTCTACACGGGGTTTCAGTTTGGTAATTACTTCCGAATCGACAAATCAAGTGGGGACAGAAAGCGAATCACCCCAGGTCATGATATCGGCAATGAACCAAATCGCTGGAATTGGCGGACACCTGCCCGATTGAGTCATCACAATCAGGACATCATTTACATGGGTTCCCAGTATGTGTACCAAAGTTTGGATCAGGGTAGTACCTGGACGACCATCTCTCCCGACCTGACCAAAAATGAAAAAAGCGGAAATGTTCCGTTTGCTTCTTTGACGGTGGTGGAAGAATCCCCATTTGAATTTGGAACGCTCTATGCTGGATCCGATGACGGAAATGTCTGGATCACTCGTAATATTGGCGGCAACTGGGAGTCACTCAATGAAGGCCTTCCCCAAGACCGATGGGTGAGTTCAATCGCACCTTCCAAGCATCAGGAAGGACTGGTTTACATCACCCTGAATGGCTATCGCTATGATGAATTCAAAACCTATGTTTTCAAAAGCACCGATTATGGCAAGAACTGGACTTCCATCAAAGGAAACCTTCCGGATGAGTCTTCCAATATCATCGTAGAAGATCACACTAACCCGAATATCCTTTATTTGGGAACTGATCATGGATTGTATGTCAGCATGGATGGAGGAAACTATTGGAACCTTTTCCAAGGAGAACTACCAAATGTAGCCATCTATGACCTGGTCATTCAGGAAAGAGAAAATGATCTCGTCATCGGTACGCATGGCCGAAGTGTGTACATTATTGAGCTGGAAGAAATCCAAAAACTAGCCCAGCCTGATCAAAAAGTTATGCAATAGAAAAAAGATTAAAAACAGTAAGCCCGGTAATTTTCACATTTACCGGGCTTTTTTTTGAAAGTGAAAGTCTTTAGAAAATTTTGAACCCAACAGAAAGAATCCACTGATTAAGCCGATTATCCGTTTCAAAACCAGCGATTTGGCCTGTCACTTTACTCAGACCTCCTTCATATTTGGCATCTATGAAAAGATTGCCAATATCCAATCCCAAACCGGCTTGATAGCCTAAAGTAGCCTGTTTGAAATCAACATCAGTGACTGTCCCTATCGAATTTTCTAAATTGGAGTTCACATTAATAGAAGCCACCGGCCCAGCTTGTAGACGGATGAGTTTAAACATTTTCACCCCAAACATCAATGGGATATCTAGGCGGTTAAAATTAGCATTAAAGCGTTCAGAACCATTACTTCCTAAGTCATTTGACACAAATTCACCCCCAGTTTGAGTAAATAGTAACTCCGGCTGTATCAATAATCCTCCCAAGTCTAGACGAGCGAAAATTCCAACATGGTACCCTGTGTAGGAATGCCAAGTAAAGAACTCCTCTGTTTCAAATTTTATATCAGAATTATTAACTCCAGCTTTAATCCCGAATCCTGAGTTTTGACTGAAGGCAGGTAGACTGAACCCTGCCAATAAAATAATGACAAATAGCTTTTTCATAATGGCATTGAGGTTTAATGATCAAACGAAAAGACTTGATCAACCTTACAATTCCATTGCCAAAAAATCAATTTAAGCCACGAAGTGCCTTTTCCTTAGCGATATGATGAAGGTCCGAAAAATTCAAAGGTTTGGGGACAAGAGAATCAAATGGAATGGAAGATATCTTACGGTAATAACCCACATCTCCTGAGGTAAAGCCTACAACAGGTATCTTATTCGTCCGACCGTTTTCCTTTACTTTTGCCAAGAGCTCTACCCCATCCATTTCCGGCATTTGGATATCTGTGAGGATGACATGAAAATCCGGATTCTCACTCAAAATCTCAAGGGCCTCTTTACCGTTATGGGCGGTCACGACGATATCTTGCGAAGTTTCAAAGATTCGCTTTAAGATTAAAAGATGCATCAAATCATCATCGACAAGCAGGACCCGTATTTTTTTATATTTGAAATAATTATTCAATATTATAAAATAATCGTTCCAAACTTTTACTCCAGCTTAATTTTTTTGAAAAATAAAAAAAGCTGCCTTGTGAAAGACAGCTTTTCAATAGTATGATTTAATAAGATTTTTAGGCAGCCTGAGGGGCTCCAAATAATCCTACCATGTTCAGGATTAGGAGAATAATTACAACGGGACAAACCCATTTGATAAAGAAAATCCAGCCTGTGCGATAGACTCCCTTGAAGGCTGGAGCACCTAATGCTAATTCATCCGCAAACTTGCCAATCTTTTGAGCCCATCCGGTGTAAAGGGCCAACATCAAACAGATAACAATTACTGCAAACGTACCAAAGATGAAGTCCATGGCTCCGAAAAACCCTTGAATCGGATTGCTCAAGAAGTTAAATCGAATCTCAGCGAAGAAATTGCCCTCAATTGAAGATAGTGCAGAAGGGATAGACATCAACATGGCTGCGATACCTACAATCCAAGTAGCTTTGGTACGGTTCCACTTTCTATCATCAATAAGGTAGGAAACAGGAACCTCTAGCATTGAGATCGTAGAAGTCAAGGCCGCTACCATCAGCAATAAAAAGAATAGTGCACCAATGATATTTCCACCCGGCATGGCATCAAATACCCTTGGCAAAACATCAAATACCAGCGCAGGTCCCGCAGCTGGATCTTTTCCTGGAAGTAAGGCAAACAAAGCAGGAAATACCATCAAACCACCCAAAAGTGCTACCGCGGTATCCATTCCGGCTATCCATCTAGAAGACTGGATGATGTTGGACTCTTTTGGTAAGTAAGAACCGAAAGTAATCATCAATCCCCAACCCACAGACATGGAGAAAAAGGCCTGTCCTAATGCCTGAAGAATAACTGTCCCGTTAATTTTGGAAAAATCAGGATTAAGGTAGTATTGAATACCCGCTTCAGCACCTTCTAGAGTAACCGATCTTCCGGCGATGAAAATGATGATTATGAAAAGAACCGGCATAAGAAACTTAGCCGCTTTCTCAATTCCACCAGATACACCACCAAGTACAATTAAAATGGTGAGTAAAATAAACAAGAAGGTCAGCGGAATTACATAGATAGGAGTCTGTACAAAGTCTTCAAAATTTACCGGAATATTGATAATCTCAGTGACAATATATCCAACAGTCCAGCCCGCAATCACTGAATAATAGCTAAAAACAAAAAAGCAGACCAACACGCAAAGTACGCCTGCTAATTGCCAGAATTTATTTCCTCCTGTATCACGAATGGCTCCGATGGGGTTTTTACCTGATCTTCTGCCTAGTGCGATTTCATTAAATAGAAGGGGTAAACCTATGAAGAGCACACAGATGAGATAAACAAAAACAAAGGCTCCGCCTCCGTTTTCACCTGTCAAATAGGGGAATCTCCAAATGTTCCCAAGGCCGACTGCAGACCCTGCTGCTGCCATGATAAACCCTAAGCTAGAACCAAATTGTCCCCTCGATTCGGGGTTTGCACTTACTGCCATAGATGATGCGAATGTTAAATTTTTGGGAAATAACGCTTTTTAAGAGCGGGCTAAGATAATTTGTTTTGCCAAAATACCAATTGCCGCTCGGAAAGTTTTCGGCTCGTATCCAAGCTCTTTTTGGGCTTTTTCGATGACAAATCCTGTTTTTAATGGGCGTTTGGCTGGCTGGGTAAACTTCGTGCTGTCCGTTTCCTGAATCAAGCCTTGATCCAAATCAAAATAGCCGGCCACTTCTAGCGCCATTTGATAAGGCGTGAGTAGATCAGGACCGGAAATATTAAATACCCCTTTCGACCCCTTTTGAGCAATCAAGAAACAGCCCATCGCCAGATCTTCTGCCAAAGTAGGTGTACGAAACTGATCATTGACTACCTGAATGGTCTTCCCTTGCTCCAAACTTTCCTTCACCCACAGCACAATATTACTTCTACTCAAACCAGGGGAAATTCCAAAGACCAAAACCGTTCGCGCTATTGCCCAATTTAGGCCCGATTTTTTTACGAGCTCCTCTGCTTCCAGCTTGGTCTGACCATAATAATTGACCGGAGATGCTTCCTCTTCTTCGGTCAATAATTCTTTCTCTCCGGAAAAAATAAAATCTGTCGATACGAAAATAAAATGCGGGCTAAAAGATTGGGAAGCATCAAGAAGATATTTTGTCGCCAGAACATTAGCGCTATAGCAAGCCTCCTGATTTTGCTCACAAATATCGACATGGGTCATGGCAGCACCATGAATAATGATGTCAGGACGAATTTCTTCAAGGGTTTTGGTGACAGCTTCCTTGTCTTCCAAATCGCAGGAAACATACTTTACCGGTCTATCCCCAAGTCGGGATGCTCCTCTTCCTGATGCAATGAGCTCATAGCCCTGATGATTACCCAGCAAGTCTATCAGCTTCTGACCCAGAAGACCATTCGCGCCCGTTAAAAATATCCGCTTCTTATTTTTCATTTTGATAGACATAACCAAACTCCCGCTCGATTTGAGATCGGGACATGGATTCGACTTTTACGGTCATATACACCGGATTCATAGGCCTATCTCTAGATGCTCTCGGCTCCTGAGAAATCTTATCGGCAACATCGATTCCTGAAATCACCTCACCGAATACTGTGTATTCTCCATCCAAATGTGGCGTTCCTCCCACGGTGGTATAGGCTTGAATTTGCTCAGCTGACATTTCCTTGGTCAATTTCATATTGAGCGACTGCTCAATCTCGTCCCGCTTTGATAAAATCACCTGAGTAAGTGAATCAAAAGCCTCCTGCTCATAAAGTTGATTGTATAGCATGCGTAGGGAATCCTGACTTTGAAGTTGCACATACTGCATGAAAGCTGCCTGAAGCTTAGGCATATCTGTCGTGAGTTCTAATTCGGTATATTCCTCGCCGAGGACAATGTAAAACTGAGAACCACTGGACCGCTTCTCGGGATTGATATTATTCCCTTGTCTCGCTGCAGCGATCATCCCTTTTCTGTGAAAATGATGGGGTAAAATCTCAGCCGGAAGGGTCGGCCACTCCTCAGCGGGCATTTTTTCTTTGCTAAAAACATCCCCACCCTGCACCATGAAATCAGGAATTACCCGATGAAATTCGGTGGAATCAAAGCGTCCCGCTTCGGCCAATTCAAGAAAATTGGACTTATGAACCGGAGTATCATCAAATAGCACAGCTACGATTTCCCCATACCTCGTGTCTATTCGGATGACTTGTTCCTTCTGTCCTGCACAGCCAAGCATTGCGAATACACTCAACGCAATGCCAAGAAATGATTTATAACTCATTGATTTAAATTGGATTTTATCTTTTCTAAAATTTCTTTTCCTCCTGCTTGAAAAACTTTCTCGGCGAGCTGTTCTCCAAGACCCTCAGGATCAGTGACCGCACCTTCTACTTCGAAGAATATTCTTTTTTGTCCATCCAAGCTGACAATCCCTCCTTTGAGCTTTAAGCCATTATTTCCTTTTGCCGCCAAAGCAAAAACAGGAATGCTACAACCCCCTTCTAAAACCCTCAAATAAGCTCTTTCTGCTCTCAACTTTTGGGATGTCTCAGGATGATCACAAGTGGCGATTATTTTTTCCTTTAGAAATGGATCCAGATTAGTAGATGCTTCGATCGCGACGGAGCCCTGCCCTACCGCCGGAATGAATTTATCCAGGGACAAATTCTCAGCAATCATCTCATCATATCCCATCCGGTGTACTCCGGCGTAGGCTAAAAGCAGGGCATCACATAATCCCTCTTCCATCTTTCGAATGCGGGTTTGGAGATTGCCTCTTACTTCCACCGTTTCGACGTGGGGATAAAAATGCTTCAAAGTAGCCACTCGGCGAGTAGATGATGTACCCAGAAGGAGCGGCTTGGATGAATCCTCCAGGTCAATGGTTTTCTTGTGGGAAAGAATCACATCATGGGGAAGTTCTCGCTCGGTAAAGGCGATGATTTCAAAACCATCCGGAAGAGAAGATTGCATATCCTTAGCCGAATGGACAGCGATATCTATC
>LJXT01000048.1 GCA_001314815.1 Algoriphagus marincola HL-49 | reverse complement strand
ATGTGCTTAATCAATTGGGAACGGAGCTCCGGGAACGGTCACAGCAAGAGGCTATGGACTATTCCTTTGAAGCCGATTCGATTGCAAAGGAAATCCAATATTTATCAGGAGAAGCTAGAGCCAAGGAAAATATAGGATGGATAAATTATCGTCGTGGAAAATGGCAAACTGCTTTTGAATATTCCGAAACTGCTTTTGGTCTTGCCACTCAAATCAACGATTCGCTCCAGATTGCCAGGATCCTAAATAACATTGGGGCTCTTTACTTCGAGCAGCAAAATTTCAAAATGGCCCTGGTCCAATTTCAAAATGCCTACGACGCAGTAGAGGGCAAGGATGATCTTTACACAAAGATTAGGAGCTTAAACAACTTGGCTTATATCTACAGTCAATTAGGCAATTATGACTCAGCTTTATTTTTTGCAAAAAAGGCTATAAACATCAATGAAGCTTCCGGATCGCCTTATCTCACATCTTTTTCCAACCGGGTGATAGGGGATGTCTACCTTTCCCAAGGATACCTAGACAGTGCTTCGATCATTTTTGAGAATTCACTAGATATGGCACGCAGACAGGGTTTGAGTACGACTCTAGCAAGTGTCATGCATAGGCTTGGAGATACGTATTTGCGAAAAGGGGAACTAGACAAAGCGGAAGCAATCCTACTAGAGGGAGTTGAAGTCTCAAAAGCTAATAATTTCAGGGATGAGCTCGCCAAGTCTCATAAATATTTGGCAGAGCTCTATGAGCGAAAAGGGAATTTAGGAATGTCATTGCAGCATCTTAACTCCTATGTAAGCATCAATGATTCGCTTACCAATAAAATGAATCAAGATCGGATTTTATTGATGCAAGGGATGTTTCAGGATAACCTTGAAAAATCAGAAGTGGAGTTGCTAAAAGCTCAAAATCAAAATCAGGCGGACAGGCTTGCCTTTATCAATCGGATCGTTTGGATCATGAGTATTGCAGCCACAATTGTATTGGTTCTTGGTTTTTGGGTGGTAAAGTTCAATTTGGATATACGTAAAATCAATGCGGACTTAGTAGCTCAGCAGCAAAAGATAGCCTCCCAAAATGCTGACCTGGAAAGGAAATCAGAACAGCTTCAAACGATTAATGAAACAAAAAATAAGTTGTTTTCTATATTAAGTCATGATTTGAAAGGCCCTATTGCCTCCGTGAAAGGCTTGATCGATATGACAGTGGGTGGTGATATTTCCCAGGAAGAATTTTTTGAAATATTGAACACCTTGAAAAAGGATGTGGACTCTGTGCATTTCACACTTTCCAACACACTGAATTGGTCGCTTTCACAGATGGAAGGGTTTAAGTTAAATCCAGTCAAAGTGAACCTTAACTCATTATTCAAAAATACAGAGCACTTACTGTCTAGACAGATACAATCCAAGTCCTTACATATCAAAAATGAACTTCCTGAAGATTTTGACTTGATGATTGATCAGGATTTAATCGAAGTCGTAATGAGAAATATCTTAAGCAATGCGATCAAATATTCCCCAGAAAATGGAGTGATTCGTTCCTTCATCAAGGAAAATCAAAGCTCGCTAATTTGGTGTGTCGAAGATGAAGGAAAAGGAGTGAACCCTGAGCAAATCAGTCAGATTTTGAGGGAGGACTATTCAATAACCCAATCCAAGCCCGGTACTCAAAAAGAGAAGGGGTCTGGTTTAGGACTACAGGTTTGTAAAGAATTTGTGAGGATGGTGGATGGAAATCTTTCTATTGAAAACATCTCTGGCAAAGGTGCCCGGGTATGTGTTCATTTTTCTGCCTCACTTTTAATTAGTGAGACGAATTCGGTCTATAGCTAAAAAGGCTTTCGGATTAATTTTTTCCGTAAGAATTCCCAATTCTACCATTTCCTCCATCGCTTGATTTAAGGTGTTGGTATCAATAATTGATTCGGTTTCCCATTCGGTTTGTAGGAGCCATTCAGAGACTTGTTCTTTGTCCAAGTGATATAAGCTGGAGATTTCTTCTGCTAAATTAGGGGCATTTTGTAGGGAATTGGATAGCTGGTAAACTTGGTCCCGTAGGTCAAATATCAAATCTCCAAATTGGTCAATGACTTCCTGCCTGCAACTTATTCCAAAACAAGGCCATGGACTGGGCACTTCTCCGATTCTTCTAAGCTGACCGGACTGTACCCAAGGCATGGTGGTATATTTTTCCCAAAGAAACATCGCATCAGGATCTGATTCGTATCGACTCAGTGCCCCATCAAGGTTATCTACTATCTCAAATTGCAGATCTTTGGAATTCCAATTTTCCCGTTTTGCCAAAACGTAGGCCATAAGATTTGACCCTGAACCGAGTCGGCTAATATAAAATCTTGGATTTTGAATATCCTGAAGGCTTTTATACTTGCTTTGGCTTCCAAGGTGGATTCCCCAGATCAGGGGAGATTTGACATGAAAGCCAATTAGTTTCGAAGAGTTGCCTTGTTGATGGTCTTTAAGGAAGCTCTCTGTAAGCACTATAGCAATGTCCGTTTCACCCTTCCGGAGGGCTTGGTTCATTTGGCCGGATCCACGAGACTCATCTATCCACTCCAATCGGACCTGCCTTTCAAGGAAGGGTTGCTGATCTACGATTTTTCTCCAGGGAAGATTGAAATGCTCAGGTACACCTGTGATCCGAATGATATTTTCTTTAGTCATGAATAGCCTTCTTGTCCGTAATCAGAAGATTGGAAAATCCAGCCAAAATTAACATAGCTCCCGCCAAAAGCATGGTATTGATCACAGCTTCTCCAAAGAAAAACTTGTAAAGGAAATTTACCCCTCCTAATGCGGCTATAATCTGTGGAATTACAATAAACATATTGAAAATCCCCATGTATACTCCCATTTTTCGTGGGTTTACAGAACTAGACAGCATCGCGTAAGGCATAGACAGGATACTGGCCCATGCTATTCCCACCAGAGAAAAGCTAATATGAAGCATCCATGGCTCTGAAATAAAATAAATCAGAATAAATCCCATCCCGCCTGCTATCAAGCTACCTAGGTGAAGTAAGCGACGATTTATCCTGATTCTGCTAGCCACAAAGGCCAAAATCAATGCATAAATCATAGAAACCAATCCATAGGTTCCCAGATAGTTTCCTACGCTGTCAGCAGCATCATTGTAAGCAGCTGAGGTGGTGTCTGTCGCACCAAAAACATGCTCTGTGATAGCAGGAGTAGCAAAGCTCCACATCGTGAAAAAAGCAAACCACGAAAAAAACTGTACCACGCCCAGCTTTTTCATTACAGAAGGCATTCCGGCGATATTTTTAAATATTTCCTTTACACCAGCCATAAAACCGCTACTGTCAGCTTTTTCCTTTTCAAATTCCTCCATATTCTCAGGAGGGTATTCTTCCGTAGTCAGAATGGTATACAAAATGGAAGTGAAAAGTACCAATGCACCAATTCCGAAAGCATATTTTACAGAATCAGGTACCACTCCATCCGGAGCAGTGTTTGGTACGCCTAGCTGGGTCATCATCCAGGGAAGATTGGATGCCACCCAGGTTCCGATTCCGATGATCAAAGTCTGGACAACAAACCCATAAGATCGCTGAGAATCCGGTAGTTTGTCAGCCACAAGGGCTCGAAAAGGCTCCATGCTGATGTTGATAGAAGCATCCAAGATCCAAAGTGCGCCTGCCGCCATCCAAAGTGCCGATGAATAAGGTGCAAAGAAAAGCGCCACGGTACTGAGTAGAGCTCCGATGAAAAAGAAAGGTTTTCTCCTTCCAAACTTCGGATGCCAAGTCCGATCACTTAAATAGCCGACTATTGGCTGCACCAATAAACCTGTCAAAGGAGCAGCAATCCAAAGAAAAGGAATCGTATCCTTATCGGCACCTAGGGTTTGAAAGATGCGGGACATGAATCCACCCTGGAGGGCAAAGCCAAATTGGATACCCAAAAATCCGAAACTCATGTTCCAGATTTGCCAGAAACTTAGGCGTTTTTTTTGTTCGGTCATGCTGGGTTTTTTTATGAATCAAAAAAGTCCTGAGATTTTGATTTCCTCTTTTTCGTTTTTGATTTTCAAGGTCTTGAGATTTTTGATTTCATGGTATGGATGTTCTTGCTCCGGTAAGGGGTCAAACTCAGTCAGCTTACCAATAAAGGCAAAGTCTTTTTCTTCCACTTTGTGAGACCTGCCATTTAAAGTGACGGTTTCCAACTGAAATCCATGAAAGTAAAACTCAATTTCTGAGAATGCTGAGCTAAAGCCTCCACGTGGCTTTTCTAGGTTCAGTTCCATTTTATCCGGGTCGTAACTCATCTTTCTGACCAAAAATTCACCGCTTTGGTAGTTGGTAGAAAGCCCGTCATCTTCATAGTGAACAAACTCACTTCCCGCCCCTCCCTTGTAGACGTGTACTCTCAGTAAGCCATCATTTGTTTGTGCGGTGTAGTCTAAGGCATTTTGCATCGTAAAAATGCTTCCGGCTTTTACTAAGACTGGCAGGTAATTTAGAGGGCAGTCAAGGTATATTTCCTTCTTTCCTGCATAAAATTCGTCGGTATACAAGTAATACCAATCATCTTCCGGGAGATATACTTTGGTGATCTCTTTGGTGCTTTCCACAGGAGCTACCAAGAATGAGTCACAGAAAATGTATTGATTTTCGTAAGCCGAATGAAATACCTTCTGATCAAGCGGGTAGTCGATAGCGAGACTTGTACAAATGGGTAAGCCTGTCTGAGTGCTAGAAAAGAATTTGGAGTAAATCGTAGGCAATAAAGCATATCGAAGCTTCATGTAGTTCCTGGATATCTCTTCTACCTCTTCGCCAAAAGCCCAAGGTTCGGCATCGTTACTATTGATCATGGAATGAGCCCGATAGAAAGGAGAGAATGCACCTATACTCATCCATCTTGCGAATAAAGATTTACTGGCTTCTCCTGCAAAACCTCCCACATCATATCCGGCAAATGATACGCCGCTAATTCCTAGGCTATTTACCAACCTGACTCCGGTGAGCATGTGCTCTTCACTTGCGACATTATCACCAGTCCAAGCAGCTGCATAGCGCTGTATTCCGGCAAATCCAGAGCGAGTTAAGACAAAAGGTCTCTCTTCCGGGGAATTAAACTTTGAGCCTTCTTGTGCACTTCGAGCCATCTGCATCCCGTAGATATTTCTTGCCTTCCGATGGGAAGCGCCTTCACCCTCAAAATCAAATTCGATCAGATTGGGAGTAAATTGACCCCATGAGGCTGGCTCATTCATATCTGTCCAGAAGCCATCCACTCCGGCATCAGTGTAAAAAGCCATTTTCTCTGCCCACCATTCCCTGGTTTCATTTTTGGTGAAATCCGGAAAAGCGCACCAGCCCGGCCATACTTGACCTTGGTACTCGGCCCCATCCGGGTATTTGACAAAAAGGTCTTTCGACTGCCCCTCCTGATAGGGAAAATAGTTTTCTTCGGCTTTGATTCCAGGATCCATGATGACAATCACTCGGAAACCAATACTTTTGAGATGCTTGATTAGGCTTTTGGGGTCAGGAAACTTTTCACCATCAAATGTGAAAACCTTATAGGCTTCCATGTGATGGATATCTAGGTAGATCACATCCGCAGGCATGTCCTTGTCCCGGAAGGTTTTTGCCAAAGTCAGCACTTCTGAATCAGGATAATAGCTATATCTACACTGTTGAAAGCCCAAAGACCAAATCGGCGGAAGTTCCATTCGACCTGTGAGATTGGTAAATTCTGAAATGATCCCTGATACTGATGCTTGGTGAATGAAGTAATAATCCATGTCTCCATCTTCAGCTCCAAAGTACATGAAACGATTGGTGCTTGCCCCAAAATTGAAAACGGACTTGTGCGTATTATCAAAGAAAATTCCGTATTGACCTTTGGAGTGGATTCCTACATAAAAAGGGATACTCATGTAAAGAGGATCATCTCCCACACCATAAGCGAAGAAATCCGTATTCCAATTGGTGAAGGCTTTACCGCTTCGATCTAGACCTCCTGTTTTTTCTCCTAAGCCAATGAATCGCTCGCCTTCTTGTACTTTCTTGTAGCAATTCACCTCAGTGCCTATCCAAGCTGTTCCCAAAGTATCATCCTCATTGAGGAGATGGCCTTGCCTGTCATAAAATTTAATTACTCCATTGACTTTATTTAGCTGGACCTTTATGGTTTCAGTTTGGAGATGTAGATATTTTTCTTCCTCTTCTAAATCAAAAGCATAAAATGGGTCGCTTTTGATCACTGAATAAGGGTTCTCTTCAAAGGATTCGGATTGGCTAATTTGAATTCTAGCGATTGCTTCTTTGGAAAAAGTAATGCGGAAAAATCCTCGCTGAAAACTCCCTTTTATTCCTTCTTCGATTTGCTCCCAAGAAATTACAGAACCACATCCTTGGTGTTTGGAAGAAGAACTGAAGATTTGTTTTTGAGTTTGCTCTTGTTGCATGTACGGTAATTGACTGATTCTGCTAAAACGCTAATTTATAAACCTTACCGATAGGAAAAATGAAATCAACGAAGTGGCAAAGAGGCGTTTAAACTCAATCAAGTTGCAAATACTGCATAACGATTAAAATATCCCTATTCAATCGATTGCATATTTTTTTCTAAAATTTTAAAAAAAAAATCAGCGAACAGATGATTTTCGGATCAAAAGTTCGGTAGGAAGTGTAATCGACTCTTTTATATCTTCTGGATTGATCTTTTTCTCAATAATGTCAAGAAGCAATTGGGTAGCTTTTGCACCCATTTGAAACCCTGGTTGGGCTACAGAAGAAAGCCCTGGATCAATCATCGAACAAAACTGCCAATTCGAAAAGCCTACCACACCGATATCCTCTGGTACTCTCAACCCCCAATCTTTACAAGCCAACATAGCACCCACAGCAGCCATATCATTGTTTCCAAAAAAAGCATCGGGTCGCTCTTCCATAGATTCAAGGAGCTGTCTGGTGGTTTTTCTGCTTTCATCATCAGTGCCTAGCGGGCACTCTACAATGAGTTTTTTGTTGATTTCTATTCCATGCGCCATTAATGCATCCTTATATCCTCGTATTCTTTCGGTGCTGATGGTTAGGTTTTTTGGTCCGGATAGGTGGACAATGCGTCGATATCCTTGTTGAATCAGGTGACTGACTGCATCAAATGCTCCCTTATAATCATCCACAGTGACATTGACAGCATGGGGTATTTGCGGTACTCGATCAAAAAACACAATGGGATAACCTTGATCCAATAACTTTGAAAAATGCTCAAAATCCTCTGTTTCTTTCGAATGGCTGACCAGAAATCCATCGATTTGATTGGATAGCATGGTGTCAATGCTGGATTTTTCCCGGCCCAGTTTTTCATTGGTTTGGGTCAGAATCACATTGTACCCTCTAGAATTAGCTTCCTCTTCAATTCCGGAAATCACAGTGGAAAAGAAAAAATGAACTACCTCAGGAATTATAACCCCTATCGTAAAAGATCGGCTCTTTCGAAGGGATAGGGCAATGGCATTGGGTCGGTAGTTAAGCTTTTCTGCAAGCTCCTTGACCTTGCGCTTGGTTTCGTCACTGATCCCGGGATAATCTTTCAATGCTCTCGAAACCGTGGAAGAGGAAACATTCAGTTCCCGAGCAATGTCCTTGATGGTAGCTTGTCCTATTTTCATAAATTATATTATTCCGAGAATCTAAGTTAAAACAAAATCGGACTAAAATAAATAAGTCCAAAAAAGGTTTTATGCCTTAATCTTTGAATTTTCTCAATTTCACCAAATTTTAATTCAAAAAATGCGGATTATGCAAACGTCAACGCAACCGATTGCATCGAAAATAGTCCCAATATTTTTTCAAAACCTATTGCTTTGTGTATAGCCTCAAATTATATTTTCATAAGATTATCTAGATCGGACTTGGTCTGAGAAGCTTAGAGAGGATTCTAAATTGTACTTTTCCAAGTCTGCGGTAAAATCGAAACCAAAATCAATTAACAATTCCAATTACTATGAAAATTTTAAAAAAACTAGCTTGGATGGTCGCAGTAATCCCTGCGATATGGGCTTGTGAAAACTATGAAATGCCCCCCATTATTCCACAAACTGGTTCAACTTTGTCAAGCCCAAGCTCTGGTACTAGTCTAAGCTTGAGTGTTGACAATGCAGAAGAGTTGATTCCTTTTACTGTTACTGCCGCAGACTTCGGTATGACAGGTTCTGTGACTTACGAACTGGAGATGGATCTAGCCGGATCTAATTTCGCAAATCCAGTTTCCCTAGGTTCTTCAACTTCAAATATCATTGAAGTAATGGCGCAAGACCTAAACGATGAAGTACTTGCAAAGGGAGCTATGTTCGATACCCCGACTGAGGTAGATTTTCGGGTGAAGGCTTCAATTTCACAGCCACTATCACCAATTTTTGGTGAGTCTGTAAGACTTACCGTGACCCCTTACAATGCTGATGTAGCATTTCCGGTCATGTATGTGCCAGGAGATTATCAGGGATGGAATCCTGAGAATGAGATGACAGTCCTGAAGTCTGTGAATTTCGATAATGTATTTGAAGGGTATGTGCACATTCTGCCAGGTGGTACAGGAGAGTTCAAAGTCAATGAAACCAATAGCTGGGATGTGAATTACGGTGACAACGGTGCGGATGGCACGCTGGACCAGGATGGAGAAAATATTAAAGTAACCGAATTCGGAACCTATCTGATGAAGGTAGATCTAGAGGCAAAAACGTATGAGCTTAGTGATCCTTTATATTGGGGAATAATCGGGAATGCCACTCCGGGAGGTTGGGATTCTGAAACCAAGATGAGCTTTGACAGAGACGAAAATGTCCTGACCATCACCGAAGACTTGGTAGAGGGCGAGATGAAATTTAGAGCCAATCAGGATTGGGCATTCAATTTCGGAGGAGCCGATGGCGTACTAGAGGCTGACGGAGCAAATATTGCGGTATCTGAAGCAGGAAATTATACGATCACTCTTGACTTCCGTACTCCAGGTGAGGTTCTTTATACGATGACTAAAAATTAATTCTAATCAAGATTTTTACTTACCGACTCCAAGCAAAATTTGGTTTGGAGTCGGTTTATCATTTATAAAATTCCCAAAAATGAAACCAATCAAGTGCGTCTTTATCTTCTTTCTTTTTACCCTTTTTTGGTTTCCATCTTTGGCACAGGTCACAACAGATCCTTCTGTTCCGAGTGCCTCAGAGAAAGTCAAAATCACCTACGACGCGTCTAAAGGAACAACTGGTCTGACCAATTGCAACTGCGACATTTATATCCATATCGGAGCCGTCACGGAGGGACCAAATTCGACGACGTGGTCCATTGTTCCTTTTCAATGGGGGACAGCTGATCCCAATGCAAAAATGACCAAAGTGGAGGGAGAGGCTAATCTCTACACCTTTGAACTTACACCCGATGATTTTTTTGATAATCCAAATGATTTGACCATTTACCGATTGGGAGCAGTTTTTAGAAATGCAGAAGGTACCCTAGAGGGAAAAACTTCCTCCAATGGAGATTTTTTTATTGATTTGGCACAAGGTTTTACTGTGAATATAACAGAGCCAGCCACCAATGAAGTTTCACTCGAAATAGCAGAGAGCTACACGTTCAAAGCTGAGACCTCTGCTACTTCGGATATGAGTTTTGAACTGGATGGAACTGAGGTTGCTGAAGCACAAAGCGTTAATTCGCTTTCCTACCAGTTTTCTGCCACCGAGGCAGGAACTTTTACATTGACAGCAAAAGCCGTTTTGGGTGAGGAAACAGATTCTGAAGCAGTCACCATCAATGTTTTTGCAGAATCAGAGCAGGCCCCACTTCCTCAAGGAACCCAGCTTGGAATCAATTATATCTCTGATACCGAAGTGATTTTAGCCTTGCAGGCTCCCGGAAAGCGAATTGCGCATGTGATTGGAGATTTTAATGATTGGAAGGTGCTTCCGGATTATCAAATGAAGAGAACTCCGGATGGAGAGATTTTTTGGTTGAAAATTTCAGGTCTAATACCTCAGCAGGAATATATTTTCCAATATCTAGTCGATGCAAGCATTCGAATAGGTGACCCTTATGCCGATAAAATTTCAGATCCATTTTTGGATCAGGAAATCATCGATCAAGGCCGCTATCCTGGACTCAAACCCTACCCAAGCGGTAAAACGGAGTTTCAGGCTTCTTTTCTCCAAACTGCACAAACTCCTTATGCTTGGAAAAATGTCAATTACGAAAAGATTGACTCGGAGGAATTGGTGATTTATGAGTTGTTGGTTCGGGATTTTGATGATCGAAGAACCTACAAGGCAGTGATCGAGCGGCTTGACTATTTGGAGGAATTGGGAGTGAATGCCATTCAGCTGATGCCCATAGGGGAGTTTGAGGGGAATTTGTCCTGGGGGTACAACCCATCCTTCTTCTTTGCACCTGATAAATTCTATGGTACCAAAAATGACCTCAAGCAGCTGATTGATGAAGCCCATGGTAGGGGAATCATGGTGATTTTGGATATGGTGCTGAATCATGCCTTTGGTCAGAATCCTTTTGTCAGACTTTACAATGATGGTGACTATGGGGCTCCTACTGAGGACAATCCTTGGCTCAATCGGGTGGCAAAGCATCCATTTAATGTGGGGTATGACTTCAATCACGAGAGCCCTTACACGGCAGCATTTGTTGACTCGGTTAATAATTACTGGTTGACTGAATATAAATTCGATGGCTTTCGATTTGATTTGAGCAAAGGCTTTACCCAGGTCAACACAGGTGATAATGTGGATCTTTGGTCTCAGTATGACCCTAGTCGGATAAAAATCTGGAAAGGGATCTATGATCGAATCAAGGCGAATCATCCGGATGCCTACGTTATTTTGGAGCATCTCTCTGCCAATGATGAAGAAAAAGAATTGGCCGATTATGGGATGATGTTTTGGGGTAACATGAATTTCGATTTCCGGGAAATGGCCAAAGGTGAAAATAAAGACTTTGGCTGGGCCTATCATGGAAATAGAGGTTGGAATGACCCGAATCTGGTAGCCTACCAAGAATCTCACGACGAAGAACGTGTCATGTGGGAGTCCTTAAATTTTGGAAAGACCTCTCCGGTCAATTTGAGACAATTAGAAAATGCCGTCAACCGGAATCAGCTATTGACAGCCTTTTATTTTAGTGTGCCCGGACCTAAGATGCTCTGGCAGTTTGGGGAATTTGGCTATGATGAAGAGCTCAATAATGATCGTCTTGGCATCAAACCAACCCGCTGGGAATATTTGAATGACCCTCAGCGTATTCGCTTGTTCAAACTTTATCAAGAAATGATCAAGCTGAAAAAGTCGCATGAAGCATTCAATGAACCAGAAAAAACCACGTTTAATCTGAGTGGGGGAGTGAAATCAATTATTCTGGAGCACCCTGATATGGATGTGGTGATTCACGGGAACTTCGGACTTGGGACTGCCGGCAATGTTCCCTTGTCATTTCCATCGACAGGGACATGGTATAACTATTTCACAGGAGAGGAATTAACTATCACTTCGACCACAGTCAATTTCAACCTTCGCGCTTCTGAATTCTTGCTCTTTACCAGCGAGCCTTTGCCAAAGCCAGAGGATGGAATTTTGCAGGAGGATTTTGTGACCTCAATTCCTGATGAAATTATTCCCGAAGGCCAATTTAATATTTATCCCAATCCAACTACCGGAAAGCTTACTGTAGAGCTTCCAGAAGGGATGAATGCTGCCAATTATCGAATTATCGACATGAGTGGAAGAGTGTTTGTGTCCGGTCAGTCACAAGACATCCGACAGAAATTAGAATTTGATTTGGGGAATATTCAAAATGGGATTTATATCTTTGAAGCGTTTGATACCAGACGAGTGCTGCATCAGCGCTTTATTAAGAAATAACCAAACCTATTAATACATGAAATTTAAACCAGGAGTAAAATACGGGGCAGAGCTTAGTGATCTTTATGCTTATGCCAAAGAAAATGAGTTTGCCTTTCCGGCAGTGAATGTGATTGGAACTAATTCAGTGAATGCTGTTTTAGAAACCGCCAAAAAGGTTAATTCTCCAGTCATTATTCAGTTTTCAAATGGTGGCGCTCAATTTTTCGCAGGAAAGAGTCTTGCAAATGATAAGCAGCAGGCTAGCATCGCTGGAGCTGTCTCAGGTGCTCATCACGTTCATCAAATGGCTGAAGCATATGGCGTTCCCGTTATTTTGCACACCGACCACGCGGCAAAGAAATTATTGCCATGGATTGATGGCTTGATCGAAGCAGGGGAGGCGCATTTCGCTGCTCATGGCAAGCCGCTATTCAGTTCTCACATGCTAGACCTTTCGGAAGAGCCTTTGGAAGAAAACGTCGAAATCTCAGTGGATTACTTCAAGAAGCTGGCAAAATTGGAAATGGCGATTGAAATCGAGCTTGGGGTGACAGGTGGAGAAGAAGATGGGGTTGATAATACTGACGTCGATTCATCGAAGCTGTACACTCAGCCTGAGGAAGTCGCCTACGCTTATGAGCACCTAAAAAAAGTAAGTGATCTTTTCACCATCGCTGCAGCATTTGGTAATGTCCATGGAGTATACAAGCCAGGAAATGTAAGCTTGAAGCCAATTATTCTCAAGAATTCTCAGGATTATATCAATGAGAAATTTGGTACAAGTGGCAAGCCCTTAAATTTTGTTTTCCACGGTGGATCTGGATCTTCTGTAGAAGAGATTCGGGAAGCCAATTCCTATGGTTCGATCAAAATGAATATCGATACAGATATGCAATGGGCTACTTGGGAAGGCGTCTTGAATTACTACAAGAAAAATGAAGGCTATCTTCAAACTCAGTTGGGTAACCCAGATGGTCCAGATAGTCCAAATAAGAAATTCTACGATCCACGTGCTTGGCTACGCAAAGGAGAGGAGAACTTTGTGAAGCGTCTGGAAATGGCCTTCGATATGCTCAATGCTATCAATAGAAACTAAATCAGTTTAAGTTCTGAAAAGTCACCTTCAAAAGTGACTTTTCTTTTTTCCCAAAAGCTCACTCATCATGAAAGCTAAATCTACTCTAATCGCACTCATTTTGTCTTTGTTCTATTTCTCTTGTAATCAGGAAAAAGAGCCGGAGGTGAAAAACTACTGGCCAAATGCAGGGGTTACCTACGAAATTTTTGTGCAGTCTTTCTATGACTCTGATGGGGATGGAATAGGAGACTTCAATGGAGTCACCGAGAAGCTGGATTATGTGCAGGAATTGGGAGCAAATGCCATCTGGTTTATGCCTATTATGCCGTCACCTACTTATCACAAATATGATGTGACGGATTATAAGGCGGTACATCCAGACTATGGGACCATGGAGGATTTCAAGCGCCTTCTTGAGGAAGCTCATCAGCGAGATATCAAAATCGTGATTGACATGATCATCAATCATACCTCTACGGAACATCCTTGGTTTCAGGAAAGCAAAAAGAGTAGAGATAACCCTTACAGAGATTATTACGTTTGGGCTCAAAAAGATACGATCGCCGATTTTTTGGATAAGAAAGTGATTACACTGGACTCCGACAATATCCGTCAATGGCATGATCCAGGGTCAGGAGAGGACTACTACTATGGTTTCTTTTGGGGAGGAATGCCTGATTTGAATTTTGATAATCCCAAGGTACGTGAGGAAATCTATGAAATTGGTCGGTTTTGGCTAGAGGAGGTTGGAGTTGACGGCTTTAGACTGGATGCTGCAAAGCATATTTTCCCGGATGATAGACCTTTGGATAATCATGAGTTTTGGAAAGAGTTTCGTGCTAAAATGGAGGCCATAAAACCAGATGTCTATTTAGTAGGGGAAGTTTATGACAAGAAAGAGATTGTAGCCCCATATCTGCCAGGTCTTCCGGCCCTTTTCAACTTTGATTTCCATTACACGCTTTTGGAAGCATTCAATACTGCTGACGGAATGCTGCTTCCCAAGAAGCAAAAAGAGATTTTGGATTTCTATCAAAATATTACTCCTGAGTTTATCGATGCGACCATTTCATCCAACCATGATCAACCTCGGATTTTCAATGAATTGGGTGAGGACGTAGAAAAGTACAAACAGGCTATTGCAGTGATGCTTACGATGCCCGGAGCTCCTTACTTATACTATGGAGAGGAAATAGGGATGAAAGGGTTGAAGCCAGATGAACATATTCGAGAACCATTCCTTTGGGATGTGAAAGCAAAGGATGAAGGTAGGGCTACTTGGATAGAGCCAAAATACAGTATCGATAGTGAAGTGACTCCTTTGGCTTTGCAGCGTAATGATCCAAGTAGTATTTTCAATCATTACAAAAGCCTGATCAATCTAAGGAATACCTATCCAGCTTTAGCCTTAGGAAAATTGAGTCTTCCTTCAAGCGAATATCCAAAACCCATCATGGCTTACTCCAGGGTTCATCAGGATCAAGAGATTTTCGCTGTTCACAATCTGGCAGATGAAGAGATAAGTATTGAGTTGCCGGTTGGTTTTGATAAAGTGATATTTGGGATGGGAGATGGTGTCAATCTCAACGGGACACTTACTCTTCAAAAAAATGCTTCAAGAGTTTATGTTAAATAGTTTTTAATTATAAGAGAAAAATTATTAGATCAGAGATTATTTATTATTTTAATTATAAAAAAATGCATTTCAAACAACTATAAAAACACTTGGTGTGTAAAGTGCTTTTATAATAATCCTTTTGGAAATACTATTCCATTATCTTTTCGTTAATGAATTGGATTTTGTGTTGTTTAATCTGTATTTTTGAAGCGTTAAATTTTGAGTTTTATGTTATTTTTATTCGTAATTCTTACGTCTCTTGCAGTCGGTTTTTTAGTAATGCCAATAATTATCAAGGTTCTGTGGAGAGCCAAAATTGGAGATCAGCCCGGCGGTAGGAAAATTCACAAAAAGTTCGTTCCATCCATGGGAGGAATTGGATTTTTTATCGCCGCCGCTGCTGCAATGGCTATTTGGGGATGGCAGTTTCCCCTTCCTGACATTCGATATCTTTTGGGAGCGATCGGTTTAATGTTCATTGTAGGTTTGAGAGACGATTTGGTTGAATTGAAAGCATCACGAAAGCTTTTGGGCCAGCTTGTTGCCGTAGCTATGGTTGTGGTGATGGGCGATATTCGAATCAGAGATCTTCATGGATTTCTTGGAATTGGCGAACTTCACCTTTTTGTTTCTTATGGATTCTCCGCCTTTGTTCTTCTAGCACTGACGAATGCTTTTAACCTGATAGACGGTTTGGATGGACTGGCAGGTAGTACCGGGCTTGTTGTTTCAGGGCTATTGGGGACTTGGTTCGCTATTCAGGGATTGGAAAGCTACGCTGTTTTGTCTTTTAGTTTTTTTGGAGGCATACTAGGTTTTTTAATCTTCAACTGGCATCCGGCTAAGATTTTCATGGGAGATACTGGTTCGTTGACTCTTGGATTTACCCTGGGAGCACTTGTTGTGGCTTTCATGGAATCCAATGCAGCACTTCCTGAAGGATCAAGTTGGCGATTTAATCCTGTTTTTTCATCAGGGATAGCACTGATGATTTATCCTCTTTATGACATGGCAAGGGTTTTTACCAGAAGAATCCGTAGAGGTCAGGGACCGATGACTCCAGATAAAAGCCATGTACACCATTTTTTGATGCGTATGGGATTGAAGCACAATCAAGTAGCACTTACATTGGTTTTTGTGCAAATACTAATTGTGGGAGCAGTAGTTCTTATGAAAGATCTTTCTGACCATATCGTTCTGCCGGTTATTTCAGCGATTACCCTAGGTCTTGGTTTCAGGCTAGATCAGATAGCAGTTAAATATGTGAAAAAGAAAGTTTCCAAAGAGCCAAATGTTTTGGCCAATAGTAAGAATAGCAATGGCTCAATGAAGGGGAATCAAAAGTCAAAAGTTTCTATAAAAGATTTTGAAAATACCCCCATTAATTATAATTAACTTTCATTTTCTTTTTAGTATTAATTATTTTTTATAGCACTTGGTTGGATTTTTGTTGGATTAGTAATATGTTTCAAACAGATTCACCCCGAAGTCATTAAATGTCAAATGCTATCAAGCTTTCTATTCCTACTTTTGCAGGAAACGAAGAAGTATATACTAAAATGGCCATAGGCTCAGGTCAGCTTGCGACCAATGGAGATTTTATTGACTCATTTGAAGAAAAATTCTCAAATAAGTTAGCCTCTCATGAAATCGTAGCCTTAAACTCTGGCACTAGTTCCCTACACCTTTCTATGGTACTTTTAGGAATTGGTAAAGGGGATGAGGTTATTTGTCAGACATTTACGTTCTGTGCTTCAGCAAATCCAATTATTTATCTTGGTGCCACCCCCGTTTTTGTTGATAGCGAACCTGACACATGGAACATCTCACCAGAACTTTTAGAAGATGCGATTCTAGACCGAATATCAAATGGAAAGAAGCCTAAAGCGATTGTCATCGTTCACCTGTTTGGAATGCCGGCCAAAATACAGGAAATCATGTCTATTGCATCTCGATACCAAATTCCTGTAATAGAGGACGCCGCAGAAGCAGTGGGTAGTACCTACCGTGGTGAGTACTGTGGAAAGTTTGGAGATGTAGGGATTTATTCTTTCAATGGAAATAAGATTCTTTCGGCAGGAGGAGGCGGGGCTTTGGTAAGCAGTAAAATTAACTTGATCCAAAGAGCAAAATACCTTTCAACTCAAGCCAGAGAGGATTTACCCTACTATCAACATTTGGAAATTGGTTTCAATTACCGAATGAATAATCTATGCGCCTCTGTCGCCTTGGCACAACTGGAACAGCTCGACGAATTTGTGGAGAAGAGACGAGAGATTAATGTTAATTACCGGAAACTTCTTGAAGATTTTGTCGGAATCACTTTCCAGCCTGAAGCAAACGGGTCTAGGTCAAATTTTTGGCTTACTGCTATTTTGATCGATGAAGAAGTTACCGGATTTTCAAATGATCAGGTCCGTGTAGCTTTGATGAAAAATGACATTGAAACTCGTTTTCTCTGGAAGCCCCTACATTTGCAACCTGTATTTAAAGAGATTAAATACTTTGGAGGAAATGTAGCAAAATCCCTATTCCACAAAGGTATTTGTCTTCCTAGCTCAGTGAACTTATCCTTTGATGACCAGGAGAGAATTGTAGATATTTTCAAGAATGAGCTTGCTAAAATTTTTTAGTTGTGTGGTATAGGAAATTCGGAAAACGGGCTTTGGATATAATCCTGGCAGGATTGCTATTTCTGGTACTATGCCCCCTCTTTTTGTTCCTTTTTGTTGTTTTATCAGTCGCTCATCAAGGCGATCCTTTTTTTAAGCAGCCAAGGCCGGGTAAGAATGAGAAGGTATTCAATATCCTCAAATTTAAAACGATGACTGATTCTTGCGATGAGCATGGTAACCTGTTATCTGATCAGGAGAGACTTACTACTTTGGGGAAATTTATCCGAAAAAGCTCCTTGGATGAGATTCCACAACTTCTTAATGTACTTGCTGGCCAAATGAGTCTGATCGGCCCCAGACCACTTTTGGTAGATTACCTTGAACTCTACAATGAAAATCAAAAAAGGAGACATCTGGTGCTTCCCGGTGTAAGTGGCTGGGCACAGATCAATGGTAGAAATACGATTTCTTGGGAAGAAAAATTTGATTTTGATGTCTGGTATGTTGAAAATTTTGACCTACAGTTGGATCTCAAAATTTTATTTATCACATTTTTTAATGTCCTTCAGGGAAAGGGTGTTTCGCAAACTGGCCATGTGAGTATGGGTAGGTTTGAGGGCACAAGAAGTGTAAAAGCTAAAATAAGCGCCTAGAATAGGAGTTAAAAGCACTATTTTTTTCTTTGATCCAAACTGCTACCGTTTTCCGTATGTTCTATTCTATTCAGAAATATTGGAAAAATGCAAAATAAAATTGGATTGATTTTGAAAAAACATAAGGATGTTTTGTGGTAATGAGTAAAATGACTTATTTTGGGCAAGTTTTATTTGGTCATCAGTTAAGACGGATTATTTGAATAAATATCTACTATGAATTTTTTAGCAAGGTTAAAAATCCTCCCAAGGTGGATCATAGCCACTCTTGACTCTGTAATTCTTTTTCATTGCGCCTTATTTGGTTATTTGGTTCGTTTTAACTTTGAATTAGCCGTAATCGAGCAGAATGATGCCGTTGCCGGAAGTTTCACATTCATGATCGGGGGGTTGCTAGTTATGCAAAATACCCGCTCATACGAAGGGATTGTTCGCCATACTGGATTCAAGGACGGTTCCAATATTTTCAAAACCGTATTGATCAATTTTGTTCTATTTCTATTTCTTAATTTCTTCCATGGCAATTTTCTGAATGATAGGTTTTTATTACCCACTTCTGTTCTAATCATAGCCAGTCTTTCCTCTTTGTTTATGCTGATTTTTTACCGATTACTGGTAAAAGAGCTCTTCGTGTATCTGAAAAATGGATTTATCGTCAAGGAGCAGAAAAGTGGGGTGATCTTCGGTGCCGGTGAATCAGGCTTAATTGCTCAGGAAGCGATCAAACGAGATAGCAATAGTAATTTCAATACCATTGCATTTTTGGATGATGATCCTAAAAAGGAAGGTAAAAACATTGCGGGTATTAGAATCTTTCATGGTATCAAATCTTTAGCAAAGCTTAAAGATCAATACGGCGTGACAGAACTGATAATTGCCGTCCGAGATCTGGATGTCATTCGAAAACGCGAAATCATTGATGAATGCTTGAAGCTCGGGATTTCTGTTTCCATCGTCCCTCCTGTGGACCAGTGGATCAATGGCGGTCTCACGGCTGGTGCGATCCGAGAAATCAAAATAGAGGATCTTCTTTCACGAGAGCAGATCATACTGGACAATCCCCAAATTCATGAGGATTTGATAGATAAAACTGTTTTGGTCACAGGTGCTGCAGGATCCATCGGTAGTGAGCTTTGCAGACAGATAGCACACTATCAGCCCAAACTATTGATCTTACTGGATATCGCAGAATCTGCGCTTTATGATATCGAAAATGAGTTTAAGGAAAATTATTCCTATTGCCCCATCAAAATAGTATTGGGGGATGTAAGGAATAAGAAGAAGATGAAACAAATCTTCAAAACCTTCAAGCCTCAGGTGGTTTTTCATGCAGCAGCCTACAAGCATGTGCCTATGATGGAAAATTATCCCGAGGAGGCGATTCATTCCAATGTTATTGGAACGAAGGTTTTGGCAGATCTGTCTGTGCTTTCTCAAGTTGATAAGTTTGTGTTCGTCTCCACAGACAAAGCTGTGAATCCTACGAATGTAATGGGGGCTAGCAAGCGCGCAGCAGAAATGTATGTGCAGGCTTTGAATGAGTATTTGGATGTAAATCATAAAAAATATCATACCAAGTTTATCACCACTCGATTTGGCAATGTACTAGGATCGAATGGTTCTGTCATTCCGCTTTTCAAAAAGCAGATCCTGCATGGAGGTCCTTTGACGGTGACTCATCCCGAGATTACCCGCTACTTTATGACCATTCCTGAGGCATGTCAGTTGGTATTAGAGGCCGCGGTAATGGGTAATGGAGGAGAGATCTACGTGTTTGATATGGGAGAGCCTGTGAAAATTCTAGACCTCGCCAAGAAGATGATTCAGCTTTCTGGTAAAAAAGAGGATGAGGATATCAAAATTATCTTCACTGGACTGAGGGAAGGTGAAAAACTCTATGAGGAGCTATTGAATGATTTTGAAACGGTCAAGATAACTCACCATCCAAAAATTAAGATCGCTCAGGTGATGCCGGCGGCTTATCATAAAATTGATGGTCAGATCGACTTGTTCCAGGATTTGATACTGAAAAACTCAGAAAATGAACTGGTAGGACATCTTAAAACGATCGTTCCAGAATTCATTTCCAATTCTTCAAGATTCGAAGTCCTCGATAGGTTGAATTAGTATTCAATCGACTTAAGATTAGTTTGGCTACCTCTGTGTAGCCTTTTTTATTTTCTGAAGTTTTCGACTTTTTTCTGTGTAATTTTGCCATGATTTAAGGATAGAACCCTTACCATGAAAAAAATACTCCAATTGCAATTGGACCCTTCAGAGGCCTATGATGAGGTTCAATTTAAAAAAGCGGCTTTACAAAAAGCTGGAATCAGGCCCTCTGAAGATGAGGTCTTTATCAGACAAAATCGTCGATCCATTGATGCTAGGGGGAGAAAGGTCCGCGTAAATGTAGAAGCAGAGATTTTCCTCAAAGAAAGCCCGGATTCCCGCCTTCAAATTGACATTGATTACCCCCATGTTGGAAATGCTGAACGAATAATTATTGTTGGGGCAGGTCCTGCAGGTATGTTTGCAGCACTCCGGGCCATTGAGCTAGGGGTGAAGCCGATTATTATCGAGAGAGGAAAGGATGTCCGAGCTCGTAGAAGAGATCTCGCAGCGATTAATAAGGATCATCTTGTCAATCCGGATTCCAATTATTGCTTTGGAGAAGGAGGGGCTGGAACCTATTCGGATGGAAAGCTTTATACCCGATCCAAAAAACGGGGAGATATCCGCCGGATTTTAGAAATATTGGTGAGGCATGGGGCAACTGAGGAGATTCTTGTCGATGCTCATCCGCATATCGGTACCAACAAGCTTCCCGTGGTCGTGACTAAGCTTCGGGAGACGATTTTAGCATCCGGTGGTGAGATTCTTTTTGAAACCCGAGTGGAGGATTTTATTATCCAACAGTCTGAAATCAAAGGAGTCATCACACAGCATGGAGATAGAATTTTAGGAGAGGGAGTGATTTTAGCTACCGGTCATTCTGCCAGAGATATTTTTGAATTGCTTTATGCTAGAAAAGTACTGATAGAGCCAAAGCCTTTTGCCTTGGGTGTTCGGATTGAGCACTCTCAAAATTTGATCGATAGGATTCAGTACCATTGTGAAATCGATCGCGGGCCTTATTTGCCGGCATCTTCGTACTCTTTGGTGCATCAAACCCATTTCAACCGTAAACAGCGTGGTGTTTTTAGTTTTTGTATGTGTCCAGGTGGATTTATTGTTCCAGCAGCTACTTCTCCGGGAGAGTTGGTGGTCAATGGAATGAGTCCAAGCCGTAGGGATAGCCGCTTTGCCAATTCAGGAATGGTTATCGCAGTGGAGTTGGAGGATCTACCCGAGTTTCAAAAGTTCGGACCTTTGGCAGCCATGCACTTCCAAGCAAGTGTGGAAAGAAAAGCTTGGGAAATGGGGGGTAAAACTCAGGTTGCACCCGCTCAGCGAATGGTAGATTTCGTGAATAAAAAGGTAAGTACTTCGGTACTTGATACCTCCTATCAGCCCGGTCTTGAGTCAGTAGATATGAGCGAAGTTTTACCCGAATTTATTTCTCGCAGATTAGCTGATGCATTCAAAGCTTTTGGGCAAAAGATGCGAGGCTATTACACGAATGAAGCTCAACTCATTGGTGTGGAAAGCCGGACTTCCTCTCCCGTAAGAATCCCTCGCGACCGGGAAAGCCTAGAACACCCCGAGATCAAGGGACTCTATCCCTGTGGCGAAGGTGCAGGATATGCAGGAGGGATTGTTTCTGCCGCTATGGATGGGGAGCGATGTGCCGAAAGATTGATTACAAGCCATATCAAACGAGCAAGCATCTGACCTTTTGTGTCACGATTGGCGAGGAGCTCTGAGTAATTGCTAACTTACAGCGTGGAGTTTGCCATAGTAGATATCGAGACCACAGGAGGTAATAGTAAGTTTGGAGGAATTACTGAAATTGCCATCCTGATTCATGATGGGGCAGAAATCAAGGATACTTTTCAAACACTTCTGAATCCTCAACAGCGAATTCCGGATTATATCACAGGACTTACAGGTATTGATAATGCTATGGTCCAAGATGCTCCACTCTTCGAGGAGGTAGCTGAGCAGATTTGGGAAATGCTAGCGGGGAGAGTCTTCGTAGCTCATCAGGTGAATTTTGATTTTTCATTTATTCGAGAGGCTTTTTTAGCTTTGGATAGAGATTTTTCTCCATCAAAACTTTGTACCGTTCGCCTTTCTCGGAAGGCTTTTCCCGGCCTACGATCTTATGGATTAGGTAGAATTTGCGAACATCTTCGGATACCTATCGAAGCAAGGCACCGGGCGATGGGAGATGCCAAAGCTACGGCAATCTTGTTTGATCAGGTGATCAAAAAGCAACCCGAGTTAGTTTATGAATTGGTCAAAGGCAAAAAAGCACTCCGGTTTTTACCCCCGAATTTTCCCAGTCACCGCTTCGAACAGATTCCTGCCAAATGCGGTGTCTATTACATGCTAGACTCCAATTCCCGTGTGGTTTATGTGGGAAAAGCAATAAACATTCAGGAGCGGTTTCGGTCTCATTTTTCGGGTGATTCTGCCTTGGTACAAAAACAGGCTCTTAAAGCTGTGGTCGCTGACCTCAAATGGGAATTGACTGGAACGGAATTTATGGCGCTCTTGCTGGAAACGCTTGAAATCAAACGTATTTGGCCAAAATTTAACGCAGCAATCAAAAGACCTTCCCAACTTTGGGGTTTGTATTCTTACCAAGATGGGAATGGCTTTACCCGCTTTCAAATAGCCAAAGTGAGGAAAAATAATCCTCCTTTGGAGTTTTTCTTTAACCAGGAAGAGGCTCGACTTTTTCTCAAGGATGCAGTTGATAATTATCAGCTTTGCTCCAAACTGACAGGTATTCGCTCTGTTCCTTGTGCAACTGTCCAGGATGATCGTTGTAAAGGGGCTTGTCGAAGTGCAATTAGTCCAGGTAGCTACAATGCCAAAGCCCAATCATTTATTGAGAATATTCAAGCGAGCAAAAAGGGAATTCAAATCTGTATTCCTGGCAGAACTTCCGATGAAGTAGCAGCATGTGTTTTTGAAGGAGGTATATTGAAGTACTACGGGTATTTTGACTCGGAAGAATCGGTAGATTTTTCCCAGATGAAAGCAGTTCCATCTCATCCTGAAACTTCCTACGTCTTGAGACAGTTTTTACCCAAGTTTTCAACTGAGCAAATTAAAATCATTGCCCAAACTGTTTCCCCATCCTACGAATTGCCGCTTGGGTTCTAAATTTTGTTAACCTTATTTTCCCATATAGCTTATTCGATAAATGCAGTTGGCTACATCATCAGAAATCAAAATGCTGCCATCAGGTAATTCCTGAATATCTACGGGTCTTCCCCAGACTTCTTGAGTAGCATCATCCAGCCATCCACTGGCAAAAGGCTCAACTTCTGTCACTTCTCCGGAAGCGTTGTTTTTTGCCAAAACCACATCGTATCCCGACTTCTTGCTTCTATTCCAAGAGCCATGCCTCGCAATGATGGCTTGATTTTGATAGCTTTCCGGAAACATCGCGCCCTCATAAAAACGAATGCCCAGTGGAGCTGTATGGGCTCCGAGCTTTGCTTTTGGAGCTTCATAGGCTTCTTTGGATTTGCCTTTTGAGCCGAATTCAGGGTCCTTTACATCACCAGCATGCCAATAGGGATAGCCAAAATGTTGGCCGGCGGTGGTGGCCACATTCAATTCGCAATCAGGGATATCATCACCCATCATGTCTCTGCCGTTATCGGTAAACCATAGGTTGTCTGTCTCCGGATGCCAATCAAACCCGACCGAATTTCGAACTCCATGTGCATAGACTTCGGGTTGAGGATTGGGAGAGTTGACATCAATTCGGGTGATCGAGGCAAAAATCTCATCTTCTGATTCGCAAATATTACAAGGCGCACCGACTGGGACGTAGAGCATTCCATCCGGTCCAAAAGCAATAAACTTCCATCCATGATGGCGTTCTGTGGGATATCCGTCAAAAATCACCTCATATTTTGGATTGGTGAGGTTGTCAAGAATATTTGGAAACTTAAGAATCTTACTGACCTCTGCTACATACAGGTCTCCATCTTTGTAAGCGACACCGTTTGGCATTCGGAGACCCTCGGCCAAGATGAATTTGCTGTCTGCTTTGCCATCTCCATCTTCATCCAGTACCGCATAGACATTTTTTTCCTGCCTGTTTCCGACAAAGACCACTCCATTTTCCGACATAGATAGTGATCTTGCATTTGGGATATCTGCAGCCCAAACCTCAATTTGAAAGCCTTCCGGCAACTTGATTCTATCAAGCTTCACATCTGATTGAGCATCCCTGATTGATCGCTTATTGCTCGAGTTTGGTGTACTAAAACTAATCTGATTATCAGTTTTTTGCTGGCAGTTTGCCTGAGTAATGATCAATAGAAACACTAATAAATTCGAAAGCAGGGCAGGAGTTTTCATTTGTTTATCTTTGTATGATACAAGCTTAATTTAATTCTTTTTGGATTGTTTTAATACTAGGCCTCTATAAACGGTCGAATCCTTATTTTTGCCCCATGCTTTCGATTAACAATCTTTCTTACTTCATCGGTGGACGACCGCTTTATGAAAATGCCAATCTTCATATCAAACCCAAGGACAAAATTGGATTGGTAGGACAAAATGGTACCGGTAAGTCCACACTTCTCAAAATCATAGCAGGGGAGTACCTGCCCTCAAGTGGTGAAGTCCAAAAGGCAAAAGATTGTTCCATTGGATTTTTGAATCAGGATCTACTATCCTATCAATCGGAAGAGAGTATCCTACAAGTTGCATTGGCAGCATTCAAGGAGACTTTGGCCTTGCAAGATGAGATAGATCAGGTGCTGAAAAAGATGGAAACGGATTATTCCGAAGAAGTGATCAATCGCCTGGCAAGTCTTCAGGAAAGATTTGAAGCCAATGAAGGCTATACCATCAAAGCGAAAGCAGAGGAAGTGCTCGAGGGTATAGGATTCAAAACGGAGGACCTTACCAAGCCCCTTCGGACCTTCTCCGGAGGATGGCGAATGCGGGTGATGCTTGCAAAATTGCTATTGGAGCGGCCTGCACTTCTTCTCCTGGATGAGCCTACCAACCACTTGGATCTACCGTCGATTCAGTGGGTGGAAAATTATCTCAAAACCTATGAAGGTGCTGTAGTGGTAGTCTCTCACGATCAGACTTTTTTGGATAATTGCGTATCCACCA
Source organism: Algoriphagus marincola HL-49 (assembly GCA_001314815.1). Classification (GTDB taxonomy): domain Bacteria; phylum Bacteroidota; class Bacteroidia; order Cytophagales; family Cyclobacteriaceae; genus Algoriphagus; species Algoriphagus marincola_A. Next base: position 386 of record LJXT01000048.1, on the reverse strand, counting down.
TCGTGGAAGTATCGAGTCATACGCTGACGACTTATGCGGGAAATTACTCCTTCTACAAGGAGGAGAAAAAGGAGCGGATGGAGATCCAGCAAAATGCCTACGAGAATCAGCAACAAATGATCAAGCAAACCGAGCGCTTCATCGAGCGATTTCGTGCCAAAGCATCTAAATCAAATCAGGTTCAATCCCGAGTGAAGGCTTTGGAACGTATGGATCGTGTGCAGGAAGTGGTCAATGATGAGGCTTTTGTGAATTTTAATTTCAAATTTTCTCAAAAGTCCGGAAGGCATGTTGTCACCTTGGATCATATCGGGAAAAGCTATGGAGATCTGGTGATTTTGCAAAATACCACGGCCCGAATTGAGCGAGGAGATAAAATTGCTCTG
>LJXT01000047.1 GCA_001314815.1 Algoriphagus marincola HL-49 | reverse complement strand
CATCATGACCTTGACCATTACGGATTTTTCCACCGGAAAAGACACCGATAAGCCCGCCATGTGGATCGATGGAAATATCCACTCCAATGAAGTGCAAGGGGCAGAATTTGCCCTTTATTCCGCTTGGTACCTGACCGAAATGCACGCAGACACGGAGTTTATCCAAGAGCTCCTTCGAGATAAAACCTTCTACATCACTCCTACCATCAATCCGGATGCACGGAACGACTTTTTTCTCAAGCCCAATACTGCAAACACTCCAAGGTCCGGAGTGATGGTGTTGGATAATGATGGAGATGGAGAAGCCGGAGAAGATGAAATGGACGACCTCAACGGAGACGGCCACATCACGATGATGATCCGAAAAAGCCCAACTGGCCGATACATCAAAGACCCACTCGATCCTCGCCGATTGATGCCAGTAGGACCTGATCAGGTGGGTGATTATGAAATGGTCGGTCAAGAAGGAACTGATCTGGACGGAGACGGCAGAATCAATGATGATGATGTCGGATACTATGATCCCAATCGGGACTGGGGTTGGAACTGGCAGCCGGACTATGTACAGCGAGGAGCGCTGAAGTATCCATTTACCCTCTCCGAAAACCGCGCAGTGATGGAGTTTGTGATGAAGCACCCCAACATCGCCGGAGCGCAGAGTTATCACAACTATGGTGGAATGATACTCCGCGGTCCAGGTGCAGAGGAAGATGTGGAAACGTACAATCGCGAGGATATCCGAATCTATGACGCCATTGCCAAAAAAGGCGAGGAAATGATGCCGGGCTATCGCTATTTGACGGTTTACAAGGACTTGTACTCCGTATTTGGAGGGGAGTTGGATTGGTTTTATGGAAATCGTGGGATATTCACCTACTCCAATGAATTGATGGTGTCTTACCTGTACTTCCACCAAAATGCCGGCAGAGGAAATCAGGAGGAGCAACTCAAAGTGGATAAATTATTGACTTTTGGAGATGCCTTTGTGGACTGGGAAAGCTACGATCACCCGCAGTTTGGGGAGGTGGAAATCGGAGGATTTAAGAAAACCTTTGGCCGGGCCCATCCGGGCTTTCTGCTGGAGCAGGATGCGCATCGTAATTCGGCCTTCACGATTTATCATGCCTATCACACGCCCAAGCTTTCGGTCATGGATGTGAAAGAAGAAGATTTGGGAGGGGGGTTAAAAGAAATCACTGCTACCATTTTCAACGAGCGCATGATGCCTACCCATTCTTCCCAAGATCTAAAGTACAACATCGAGCGGCCCGACTATGTCAGCATAGAGGGCGCAAAAGTTGTCGCTGGATTTGTGGTAGAAGACGAGGATTTTAAGCGATACCAAGAGCAAAAGCTCCGTCCTGAGCGAATCGCTGTAGAAAACATCCCAGGTATGGGTGCAGTAAAAGTACGCTGGATCGTATCCTCCGGATCAAACTACAGTATCAAAGTCGATTCTGCCAAAGGCGGAAAGGCGAGTTGGAGCAAATAAGAATTGAGATTAATTGATTTGAAAAATCCCCGAGTCGATTGATTCGGGGATTTTTTTTAGCTTTTAGATCTCTTTCAAATACGATAGCATGCGAAACTTACTTCTTTTCCTATCTCTGATCTTTGTCTCTCAAACTCTTTTAGCTCAGGAAAAGCCTTTGGTTTTAATCACCTACTATTCCCAATCTGGAAATACCCAGCATTTGGCGGAAGCTATAGCAGAGGGCGCGCAATCCGTAGTAGGCGTGAAGGTTAAGCTTTTACCGCTGGATCAAGTCCAAACGGATGATTTGCTCGCTGCTTCTGCTATCATTCTGGGTTCTCCTGTTTACAATGCTAATATCGCTCCGCCCGTGCAGGAGTTTATCAATTCTTGGCCCTTCCAAGGTAGGCCACTTCGGGATAAGATTGGAGCGGTGTTCAGTACAGGTGGAGGGATATCTATCGGAGAAGAGCTGGTGATGCTGAACTTGATGCATAGCATGCTGATTCATGGGATGATTGTGATAGGAGGAGATGCGGTAGAATCGGCATTTGGTGCTTCGGCAATCACCGGAGAAGGGCCTTTTGATTCGAAGCTTGGTATGGATAAGATTTTTCTGGAAAAAGGGATAGGTTTTGGAAAGAGAGTAGCAGAGACTGTACTTCGGTTTCATTAGAATTGGGAATAAGATTGGTCTGTCTATACCTGAGGGGCTTATTGGTTTTTTTATTTTTGTTTACAAGGATTTTCAAAAATTGCTTTATTAAAAAAGCATTATTGAAAAATAGTATTTGAAAAAAGCATTTTGTATTATTGCTTTCTAAGAAAAGCAGTAATGGAATATCTTATTGAAAAGTCTGATCGGAAAATCCAGTTTATAAAAGGGAAGCCAAAGCGATATTTGTTTGATAAAATTGACTGGGAACAACGCTTAGTCTTAATCTTGGGGTACAGGGGAGTTGGGAAAACTACCCTGTTGCTTCAATACCTTTCTGAATCCAATAAGAAAGGAGTTTACTTAAGCTTAGATGATTTCTATTTTGAAACAAATCGATTAATTAAGACTATCGATATGTTATATCAAAAGGGATTCCGGTTGTTTTTATTGGATGAGGTACACCGGTATTTTTATTGGTCAAAAGACTTAAAGCAGCTCTACGACGATTATCCAGATATTCAGTTAGTTGCTACCGGATCTTCTATTCTAGACTTATCAAAAGGGAATGCCGATTTATCTCGAAGAGCATCTGTTTATCATTTACATGGTCTTTCTTTTAGAGAGTTTCTACTTTTTGAGAAAAAGCTGAATATCAAACCACTTTTATTGGATGAAATTATTCAAAAACATCAGGTGTTAGGAGCGGATATTTTAGACTTGATCCATTATCCAACCGATTTTGATAATTACTTAAAATATGGCTACTTCCCATTTTTTGCCGAAGCAAAAAGCACCTATTATCAAAAATTGGAAGAGACGATAAATCTCGTTATTGAGACGGATGTAGCGCCCTTTGAAGAGTTACAGCACTCCACTGTCAGGACGATGAAAAAGCTGCTTTACGTCATCAGTGATTCTGCTCCCTTTACACCCAATATCAATAAGCTTTCGGAGAAATTAGAAACCCCTCGAAACACCATTCTAAGGCTTTTAGATTATTTGGATCAGGCGCAAATTCTCAACTTGTTGAGATCAGATACTAAGGGGATTAGTTACTTACAGAAACCCGAAAAAATCTTTCTTAACAATACAAATTTCATTTACTCATTCTCCCCGGTACAACCAAATACTGGAAGTATCCGGGAGACTTTCTTCTTTAACCAGTTGAGTCCCGTGCATTCCGTTACATCATCTAAATATGGCGATTTCATGATCGACGAATCATTTGTGTTTGAAATAGGAGGTCCTTCTAAAGATATGGAACAGATTAGGGGGATACCCAATGCTTATCTAGCTTTGGATATCCAAGGGGGGAGTGGCAAGAGAATTGCGCTTTGGTTATTTGGTTTTTTGTATTGAATTAGATCTCAATAGGCAAAAAAATAACCCCGCCTCAGACCCAGAGCGGGGTTTTTGAAATATAGTTGGTTCACTTTTTCTTAAAGGGCAGATAGATACTTATCAAATCCACCTTCTGTAGTCACTCGGAAACTGATCGCTGCGCTAGGCTTCTCGATGTTGTAAATCTTGTGAAGACCTTGTGAATTACTTACCGTTTCGCTGTGGATCAAGTGGTCTCCATCGTAGATTGATACGGTAAAGGCGCTGTCGGACAAGTTGCTGACGAGTAAGCGGTATTTGTTGTCCTCTACTTTGGATACTCTCGAATACACAGAAGGCTTCTCGGTGACGAAGTTTTGGAATGAGGCAGTGCGCAATACGCCACTTTCATCCAGTACCTCTATAGCGTATGTACCTTTGGGCAAGGCATTCAGATCATAGCGCTTTGCGAAAGCTTCGGATTTGGTGATACGATCTCTCAACACCAGTCTGTTTTCAGCATCCTTGATCTTCACGATTACCGGACTGCTAGGTGCTTCTGTCATGGCTACCGTCACTTTGGCTGTTGCAGAATGCATAATTTCAACTGATTTTTCCGCTCCTGCGGCGAAGGCTCCCGTTGCCATCCCGGCAACAAAAAGCATGGTTATTAATTTTTTCATTTTAATAATTGGTTTAATAGGTTCTAGATTTTGCTTGTAACCCGGGAATGGCTCATCCATTCGAGGGGGTATTTTGGGTTACGCGTTCCATCGGGTCTGATGGGTTCTGTTCGATTTGCGTTCGAATGACATTACAAAGGTACCAAACGGTATTAAAAATGAAAATGTTTCAATAAAAATATATTAATTTTTAATTTTCGTTAAAAAATATACCATTAAATTGAGAATATAATAATTTTCTGTCGCTATCGATTGCGAAAACTTTTCCAATCTGTGTTTACTATTATTTGAAAAATAAAATTTTGCAAAAATAAATAATACAAAATCATGTCATTACATCAATTGCTCATAGCTATATTTCGCAATCGATTGTATCGGATAAAAAAATTTCAATCTTTTTTGCGTTAGGTAGTGTTTTACTTCAAAAATCAGTATAAAAGCCATCTGGGTCATTATAGGAAGTCGGTTCTGGATTACAAGAACCAGAGCTGGTATTTGTTCCATTTGGCTGTAAGTTTGAGTCATAACGTGTGCATGTAGTGCAGCCCCCAAATCCTCCCTACTGGAGCCGACTATCTTACTATCCAATGATGACTGGATTCTGGGATTACAAATCACTAAGGATTGTTGGGGCGAATTGAAAATTTGATCCATAGGGGGTCGTTTTTAATTTTCAAATCGCTTCTCCGAAGCTCAGTTTACCCAAAGCTGCCTTATCTCTTCAATCAAACCGCCTCCCTGAGGCTATTGATAGCTTATTTGAATTTGCAATAATTCTTTTTGCTGGATAACAAATCCACTTTTTAAGACAAGCACCAGCGGTGCAATTTGAATGTAAAAAGGAGGGGCACTTGGATCAATCAGAGCCCTAGCGGGGCGATTTGATTTAAGTTTGGAAAGAAACCAGAAAGTTTCATTCGGTTTTATTATTTTCAAATCGCTTCTCCGAAGCTCTATATTCTGAGGAATTCTTAGCCTTTACATTCAAAACGCCTCTCTGAGGCTGATTTTTTTAGAGCCAACTACTCAAGAGGGCCAGCGGCCCGATATGATTGTAATTCTGAGGATCAATGGAGTTAATCAGAGCCCCAGCGGGGCGATTTGATTTAAAATAATTTGGAAACATTTGAGTCGATCGTCCCAATTTCATATAGATTGATCTCTCCGATAAAAAAAACCTCTTGGAATACACCAGCAGGTTATTTTTCAAAAAGGGTCCCTGAAAATCAGAAAGCCCGGTTCATCTTCAAAGGAAGCAGTAAGGTAAAAAGTCGAGTCTCTAAGGAACATTTTCTTGGGTTTGAGTTTGATTCCTTCCAATTGGGTCTCCCGTGTCAAGGTTAAGTTCAGATCATATTCAAACAAGTAGTTGTCATAAGAATTGCCATCCAAAGCCAGTCGATAGCCGAGTCGATAGAGCTTTTGATTCTGGGCATCCACTACCGGTCGGAGGAAATTCATCTGCTTTTCTAGCTCTTTCTTAAATTCCTTTTCCGCTGTTTCATTTTGGGCTCTGAATATTTCCTCCACTGGGACCAAGTCATCAAAAAACTTTGAGCTATTAGGCTTGGTGTTTACAATATCTCCATTATTCAGGTATGCAGTCATATCGGGCAAGCCTCTGTTTACTACAATGAATCCATTGGGATAATCATTGATAACAAAGGCAGGAGTTGAATAAAAGGTAAAGGATTTGACGGTGGATATCATAGACCAATTTTTAATCAAATCGATAGAAGGAATCTCTCTAAAAACGAGGGAGTCGTTCTTTGGATTATAGCTAACAATCTCCGATTCTATGGTGCCGACTTCTCCTGTCGTGAAGTGGAATTGTTCATCTTTATATAGAAATCCAACATTTGAGAATTTCCTAGTCAATTCAGGATAGAAATAAAAGAGGTGATCGACTCTGGTTTTATTCATTCTTTTCCCGGTCTTATCAAAAAGATAAAAAACGTTATCGCCTTGGACGATAAAACTACTATCATTGATCTTTTGAAAATCGATCAGCCAGTCTCCAATGCCATTGGGTCCCTCGGAAGGCATTTCCAATTTTGATAGAAGTTCCTTTGTTTTTAAATCCAGTGTGTATAAAAATCTCTTCTCAAGATTAAAAATATAATAGGTAGAAGCATCTTCAGACATGTCTGATGAAACCAAGAATTCTCCTTCTTCTCCTAGGTTGATGATTTCATAATTTGATCGAAAAATAAGGGTGTCAATTTTAACTGAATCCTTTGATTCTGTATAGGGAGATTGCTCTTTGCAGGAGGATAGTGTTCCGACGACAAAAAGGAGGAAGATTATTCGATTTTTCATTGAGATGATAAGGCATATCCAGCTAGGATTTGATTCCTAGCTGGATTATTAGAGGTAAATTATTCGGAAGGCGTACAAGTCCCCCTTCCACTTTCGCACCATTTTGCAATGGCATCAGAAATTTCTGATTTAGAATTGTAAATCCCAGATCATGCACCTACACTTCCAATACATCTACAATTATGTTTTCTTCCATCTTTGATCTTTTTCATTTGATTTCTTTCAAGAATTTGATTTGAGTCTAACTTCAGTTTTTCTATATAATAATTTTTCATAGAGTTGTTGTCTTGTTTCTATATTACTATGATTGAGGTCAAATAAATTTATTGCAAATATTTATACCTTAAAATACATTATAGTTATTTATTTTTATGTAGTTCTAATACGATAAATCCCAATTCATCTTCAATATTCTTGTATATCCAAATATTACCATCTTTGGCAAAATGCTTTGGGAATTTTGCAAAAAAATCATCTCTCGATATTTTATTGAATTGGGGTACCTCGGCTTCTCCAAGCCAATTAAAATCCCTATCGAAAACAGTTAGATATACGTTTACCTTTTTCTCTTGATTATTTTCATTTTGATCTTTAATCTCTTCATAAGAAAACCGATAAAAGACTTGATTTTTTTCATCCCAAAAGGGAGGCAGGAAATTGATGTCTTGAAGAAATTTTGAATATTCGTTCTCTAAGCTTTCCTCAGTTTCATGCAATGTTTGGTAATTGTATGCTTTTATACTGCTTGTTAATTGGCTTTTATATGATTTTAGGAAAAGTGAGTCAACGGCAGTGTCAAATACGATTAATTCATTAGATATTTGATTAGATAATATTATTTTAGTTTCAAACTTTTCGATTTTAGTGTGTGGGCGGAAGATTACACTTGCATTAGCTGCTTTCAGTGTGAATATATACTCATTTAGTTTGTCAAGTGACTTGGTTAGGATTCCTAGGGCTCCTTGGCTTTCCAAATTAAGGATTTGTAATGTGTAGTTTCTTTCTTCTAAGCCACTTGATACAATGTACAATCTGTCAGCTTCTTGATCTAGGATCGGTAATGAAACTATTTCTTCTGCATAATCAAAACCAAAATCTTTAAAGGAGATTGTTCTTAGTTTTTGTCCATCCAAAGAAAATAATATCGTCTGAGTGATTCCAAATATGGTAAATTGATTTTTCGAATTGATTCTTATTCCTCCCATGAAATCGCCTGTTCCATTTGGACCCTCTCTCTCAAATGGAATCTTTTTCTCTAGGCGCAGCTCATCTAAATTTATTTTCTCAATTGAGTGGTCAAAATAATTAAAGTTGTAAAGATACTTTTTATCCAAACTAATATCAGAACCAAGGATCTGGCTTCTCAAATCAAGCAGTTTATCACCAGGGTCAATAATAACCGTATCTATTTTAAGCTGAATAGTTGAAAAATAGCCTGACCCAAATTCTTCAGAACTTCTCGAACAGGAAATCAAAAATACGCTAAATATAAAAACTAAGTATTTCATGTTTCTTTGAAGTTAAATTAAAACTGGCCATTCCAAAAGGGCTATGGCCAGTTAATGGATAAAATCTATATAATTATTTAGCTATTTATATTTGATAATTACCATAAAGACAAGTTCCATAACCGCTTGCACACCAATTGGAAATTGAATCTAGCGCCCCATTAGGGGAACTGTAATTTCCATACCAAGTCCCAACGCTTCCTTTACACGTACAATAATAGTTATAAGTACCCCCATACCCCCCAGTAATCTTCTTCATCTGGCTTCTTTCCAAGACTTCTTCGGTGCTGAGTCTGAGCATTTCTAAATTTAGCTTTTTCATTTTACTTGTTAGTTTTGTTTAAGATTTCCTATCGGTACCTCCGATCGATACCATACCAAAGTAATTGGTTATCAATATGATAGCTAGTAAGATGTTTCTAATTTTCAGTACGTATTTACTGAATAAAATCAGCCCCAATAGTTTTAAACCCCATTGCCTCCGCCGCATCATTAAGCTTCAATAAGCTGCTCCCTTCCCGAGTCGTCTCCGATATTTCCCGGGTTTCCTTCAGAGAGATCAGCTTTCCATAGTGCTTGGCAATAATCCACAGGCAAGTGCGGCCACAGTCCTTGGAGTCGGGTTGCTTGTAAAGAGGGAAGGTTTTCATAACAAGAAATAAATTTAATTACTTGCCTCCGGAACACGGTAAAACACGAGTTGTGGATTTTTTTCTAAGGCATTCTCCTTATCCCTAAGAATGGAGTAATACACATCTCCTTTGAAAGGCTTTGGAATCATTTCATCTGTCATTTCCTGATTAAATAATTTCTTTAAATGAATTGGGGGACTATTACTTTCTAAATCAATCCCTAAAAAACAGGAACGGTTGTCATATACGACGCGTAAAAAGGCATATGCATCAGACATAACCATTTGGTTTATTCCCAATTGTAGTGTATTATCAAAACCAATAAAATGAAGTAAATACTCTGGGCTCAATCTACCGCCTTGTTTTCTAAAAATCGTATCTCTGTCGCTATGCGAAGAAATCTCTCCCAGAATGATTGGCATATAAAATAAGCTTGAATTACGTACCCGACTTAATATCCTCGGAATTGGATGGATAGTAGTGAAATTAGAATGAAAGCTGTAGACTGGGCTTTCCCCGTTCACAATTTCAAGGCTATTGGGTTTAAGTGAGCTTATTATTACCTCTCTAGGTTGCTCTTTTGTTCCCTTTATTGTCTCCTGAACTACCAGAAGTGAATCATTTTCTTTATAGAAGGAGATTGGATGTCCTGGAAGTTTACTGCTTGTTGATTCAAAATTTCCTTCGAGGCTATAAGTGAGAATGACCATTTTTTGCCAATCTGCCACATATACAATATTTTTCTTCTCATCTAATTGAACCGCATAGGGCATCGCATATTCATCTGGCCCCTCGCCAAACTCTCCAATTTTCAAAAGAAACTTACCATTATTGTCAAATTTTAATAACCCTTGTTTTCTATCTAAAAGAAGGAAGAAGTTTTGCGAAAAAACCAAATCTTGGATGGTCGTAAGAGGAGGGTTTCCTGGAAGCTCAAGATTTATTGTATCCAGTTTTTCAGGGATAAATTCTGAAACGTCTTCGGTCAAAAAATCCCTAGAAATTTTTATATTTTTTGTAGATATAGTTGAATTTAAGCTCTCTTTATTTCCACAATTTTGGAATAGAAAAAATAAAGCAAAAAAGAATAATATAGGAATTCGGTTCATTTTCGAAATGAGTGTGGTAGCCCAATAGTTTATTTCTCTCCTCAGACTAATTTCTTCCATCATCTTGAAGATAGCTAAATAGCCTAAAGGTTTATTCATAATATCAATTAAATGTGTGATCAAACAAAAAAAGCTATCAACTTTCGATGATAGCTTAATTTACTTTTTTGTAACGCTCCTACTTCCTGCCTTGCTTCATCGCCTCTGCTACGAGCTCCTGAGCAAAGCTTCCTTTGAGTTCGACGACCATCAGGTCTCCCTCATCGCCACCTACGAGAACTACTAGGTCGGAGATCGTTTTATTTCCTTTGGAGTAAACCCGGATTTCACCCTCGTCGGCCATTTCCATCAGTAATTCATAGCGCTCTTTTTCCAGTCCTTTTTTTAATGCCTTGTATTCTGCACCGCTTCGGTCGGCATTTTCGGGCAGTTTGAAGAAGTTGAGTTTCTCGATGGACTTGGCTACCGTAGCCATGTCATCTTCATCCAAATCAATTTTGAAACCTTCGGCGAAATTCATGAAGTTGCCTCCCAATTCCATGTGGAAGAAATCTTCTTGTCCTTTATACTTTTCATAAAGTGCCTGGACAGATTTGCTTTGGGCCTGAGCAGTCAAAACAAATCCAAAAAGGGCGATAGCAAGCAATAACTTTTTCATAATTTTTAGTAGTTGGTTTAGTTTTTATTTCTGTTTGTTTCCTTTTCCATATTGATCCATACCGGGGATATTCGTTTTGTCAGCCAGCATATTGAGTTCCTCATAGGTGAAAGTTCCCAAGAGGGACATCAAGGTAAATTCACTTTTTTCACCGGATATCATCAAAAGCTCCCGTACCAGACCACCTTCCTCCCGGACGAGGAATTTTAAGCTGGAGCCTTTGTCTTGGACATCCATCAGTTCTTCGTATTTGTTTTTGGTCAGGGAACTGTAGGCTTCCTGGTAAATAGTCATGCCGTCCACTTCATCGGAAGACAGGATTCGAATGCCACGGACTTTTTGGATTAGCTCTCCCAAGTCTTGGGATTCGGCTTCTTCGGCGTTGTTTTTCAGGAAGCCTCCGGCCATCTGCATCATTTTCGGAGAGATATAGACCCGGCTAAAGCGGTCATCCTCCATGTAGTTGGAAAAAAATCGCTGGATCGCGTCATCCTGAGCCACGGACGTGAGGATGCTTCCAAAGAATAGGAGGGATAGGAGTATGATTCTGTTCATGATTTTATTTTTCTAGTGGTTTGAATACCTCATTGGTGGTATTGAGGTATTTGAGATCATTCATTTTTTGAAGCTGCTGCTGTCCTTCGGAATATTTTTCCTGGAAAAGAGACAGGGCAGCCATGACCTCCTGATAAGCTTGCTCTTCTTGTTGGCGCTCGTAGGACTGCCAGCCAAAGTAGGTCCCGATCAGGATAAGTATAGAAGCGGCCCAACCCATCCAGGAGAGGCTTGCCGTTTTGGATCTTTTTGGCTTTTGGAGATTGTGAGGCTCTTCTTTTGAGAAGTCTTCCAATTCAGCAAACCAAGCTTTCTCCGATTCAAATCCATCTGATTTCTTCAGAAGCTCTCGAAGTTCGACTTCTTCCTGGAGGGTACTTTCTCCAGCCCAGTAGCTACTCAGAAGTTTTTCAATTCGTTCATTCATGGTTTTTCACTTTTAGGTACTCTTCCCGGAGCCTCTTTCTAGCCCGGTGAAGGCCTACTTTCACCTGCTCGATGGAGATTTCCAGATAGTCTGAAATTTCCTCATAGGTCAGGCCTTCACTTTCCCTCAACTGAAAGATTTCTCTCTGCTTTTCCGGAAGCGTTGCTACTAATTGCATCAGTTGGGTAAGTTGCTCATTTCCTTTTTCTGGCTCCTTAGGCTCAACACTTGGCTCGATTTCACCTTCCAGCGAGATCACTCTTCCGTTTTTTCGAAAGTGCATCAATGCTTCATTTTTAAGCGTTCGAACTAGCCAAGCCATGAGATTAGGATGCTTTTGAAGATCCTGTTCCCGCTGAAAGGACTTTTCGAAGACATTTTGAAGGAGATCTTCGGCGAGTGCCCGGTCTTTCACCCAGAGGAAGGCCATTCGAAATAGCGTTCCTCGCAAAGGCCAGATATGTCCCTCAAAAAATGAATTCATTTGTGTAGGTGATGCTTGAAGAATCTAAAGGTTACAATTTTTTGTAAAAATTTTTTGGGTTCGGGTGAAAGGTATCTCATGATTAGCGCAAGTCTCCCGATTTACCTAGCATCACTAGCTCTAGCAGACAATAGACTGTCTACAGTTGGGTATGACTGATTTATCACCTTTTTCACCCTTATGAATTGATGGAAGTAAATAAGCCAAAGCTTCCCCAACTGCATATTTCAATTGTTTCAGCATTCAATAATTTTAGATTCGTTTTAAATTAGAAATAAAAAATAGTATGCATGCAGACTATTTCTTACTTTGCATACATGAACGAGATGGGTCAAATAGGTCTGAATACTTGGCGGAAGGGCATAAAAAAAGCCCCGAATTGCTTCGGGGCTCGTGGTGATGAGTGGACTCGAACCACCGACTCACGGATTTTCAGTCCGATGCTCTACCAGCTGAGCTACATCACCTTTTGTTAAAGTGATGCAAAGGTAGGTATTTGTGTATTTGATGCAAATCATTCTGATAAAAAAATATTGAAAAGAATCTTCAACATTACTTAATCGTATCGAAATGAGCTTTTTACCTCAAGTTGCTTTTTTGATCATTTTGGCGGTAGCTGCCTTTATTATTACCAAAAGGGTGCGTTTTCTGAAGCGCAACATCTTTTTGGGGAAGGGAGAGACTCGAAATGATCAGCCTGAAGCCCGCTGGAAGACCATGCTTTTGGTCGCATTTGGCCAGCAGAAAATGTTCAAACGCCTGATTCCGGCTTTTCTCCACCTATTGATCTATGTAGGTTTTATCGTCATCAATCTGGAGGTGTTGGAGTTTATTTTGGATGGAATTCTTGGGACACATCGGCTTTTTGCACCTATCCTGGGGTCGGCTTATACCGTAGCCATTAATATCTTTGAATTCTTAGCTGTGGCAGTATTGATCTCCTGTGTGGCTTTCCTCTGGAGAAGGAATGTCAGCAAGGTGCCGCGCTTTACCAAGCCTGAGATGAAAGGTTGGCCTGCATTGGATGGGAACTTGATCCTTGTCATCGAAATTGTTCTGATGCTTGCGATCCTGACGATGAACGCGACGGATCAGATCTTGGCCAATAGGGGAGATGAGCATTACATCGCGTTGGGAACTTTGTTTTTCAGCAGTTTGATTCAGCCGCTTTTTGAGGGCATGAGTACCGGGACGTTGGTTTTCGTGGAGCGATTTGCCTGGTGGTTTCATATCGCAGGAATTTTAGCTTTCGCAGTTTATGTGACCTATTCCAAGCACTTGCATATTTTCTTGGCCTTCCCGAATACCTGGTATTCTAATTTGAAGCCAAAAGGCGAGATGGCCAATATGCCGGAAGTCACCAATGAGGTCAATATGATGCTGGGTATTCCGACAGAAGGAAGTAGCGAGCCACCTGCAGAAATCGGACGCTTTGGTGCCAAAGATGTCAATGATCTCTCTTGGGTGAATGTCATGAATGCCTACTCATGCACAGAATGTGGTCGCTGTACGGCGGAATGCCCGGCTAATATGACTGGGAAGAAACTTTCTCCCCGAAAGATCATGATGGATGTACGCGATCGGGCTGATGAAGTCGGAAAAAGCTTAGATGCCGGTGGACCTGGACTGGAGGATGGCAAATCACTGCTAGGTGACTACATCACCAAGGAGGAATTGAATGCCTGTACTTCCTGCAATGCCTGTGTGGAGGCCTGTCCGGTGAATATTGATCCGCTGAGCATTATTCTACAAATGCGCCGCTATGTAGCGATGGAAGAGTCTGGGACTCCGGCGCAGTGGAATGCCATGTTCCAAAATATGGAAACGAGCTTTTCTCCTTGGAAATTCAGCCCGCAGGATCGATTCAATTGGGCTGATTCTGTAAAAAATGAGGAGGTAAAGTAATTACCCTCTTGCTTCTTTTCTCTAATATCTAAAAGTCTAAAAAATGTCTTCATATCAAGTCCCTACCATGGCCGAAATGGCCGCGAAAGGCGAAAGCCCGGAAGTTCTTTTTTGGGTCGGCTGTGCCGGTTCTTTTGATGACCGATACAAGGCGGTAACCCAAGCTTTTGTGAAAATCCTGAATAAAGTCGGGGTGTCTTTTGCTGTTTTGGGTCCAGAGGAAGCCTGTACCGGGGATCCGGCGCGAAGAGCAGGGAATGAGTTCTTGTTCCAAATGCAGGCCGTTGCCAATATCCAAGTCCTCAATGGTTATGAGGTGAAAAAGGTGGTGACTGCCTGTCCCCACTGCTTCAATACCATCAAAAATGAGTATCCTGCTCTGGGAGGAAACTATGAAGTGATTCATCATTCGCAATTTCTCCAGCAACTGATCAACGAGGGCAAGGTTGCCCTGAAAGGAGGAGGGGAGTTTAAGGGAAAGAAAATCACTTTCCATGATTCCTGTTACCTAGGCCGTGCAAACGATGTCTACGAAGCGCCTCGGGAAGTCATCAAAGCGCTGGATGTGGAATTGGTCGAGATGAAGCGATGCCGGACCAAAGGACTTTGCTGTGGAGCAGGAGGAGCGCAGATGTTTAAGGAGCCGGAGCCTGGAAAGAAAGATGTCAATATTGAGCGGACCGAGGAGGCATTGGCTACAGGAGCCAGTGCGATCGCAGTTGGATGCCCGTTTTGCCTCACCATGATGACTGATGGTGTCAAAAACAAAGAGCGCGAAAATGACGTGCAGGTTTATGACCTGGCTGAAATGATCGCCAAAGACATGGGAATATAAGTCTGATGGAGATTGAATCAATTCGACCCTTTTTGCCGTTAGGTAGAAAGGGTTTTTCTTTGTCAAAAAATCAAATTATGTACGTAGCCTTCCAAAATTTATCAGAATCAAGTCGTATTTGGGTGTATCAAGCTGACCGAAAACTCAGCGAAAAGGAATTGGAGCTTGCCAAAAGTGAATTGAAAACCTTCTGCGAGGGATGGAATGTGCATGGAAATGGGATTTTGACTTCCTTTGAGATTCTGGAAGATCAGGTGATAGTCTTGGCTGCTGATGAGTCGAGATCCGCGACTAGCGGTTGCTCGATCGATTCATCGGTTCGGGCCTTGCAGAAACTTGAAAACCTCCTCCAAATCAATCTGACTGATCGGGGAAAAGTAGCTTTCAAATCAGCTAGTACGATTCAAGTCGCACCTGCGCTCGGGATAAAGTCAAAAGTGCAGGAGGGTGAAATCGAAGCGGATACCTGGGTCATCAATCCTCTGATTCAGACAAAGGCAGACCTGGAAAACCTTTGGATTCCTGCCTCAAAAAGTTGGTTGAATAAATATTTTCCAAATTAATTAGTAATATTCAGTCCAGATCATCAATGTCTTATCGAATGAAGAATTATTTTTTTGGAATTTTCCTAATCATGCTATCAATCGGAGGCTGTAAAAGCCTTCAGGAAAAGGGAACAGATCAGTTCCTTTCAGGAGAGTACCAGTACGCTATCAATACTTTTTCGCAAATACTGGAGCAAGATACCGCCAATGAGCAAGCCAATGAAGTGATTGCCGAAAGTTATCGGCTTTCCAACCGAATCGAAAACTCCTCTGAGTACTATCAAAAGCTCATCGAAATCGAGCCAAGCTTTGAGCGTTACTTTTTCTTGGGGCAAAGCCTCAAGGCTCAAAAAAAAGATGAGGAAGCAAGCGAAGCCTTTAAAAATGCGAAGGACTATACACAAGATGAAGAATTACTAGCAAGAACACAGCGAGAGCTCGAGTCTATCAAACTGGCAAACGGGATTGAAAATTACTGGCCATACCATGAACTGGTTAATTACCGAGAACTCAATACACCGGGAGATGATTACGCTCCGATAGTCAGTGAAAATTTTCTCTATTTCACCTCAGCCAGACAAGCCTCAGGGATCTATGCTGCTACCGGTACTCCATACACCAAACTATTTCGGGCACGAGCTGAAGACCTTCGAGTAGATGTGGGAGGGATTCAGGCCTTGCCGGAATTCCCGAATGAAGAGGGATTGAATCAAGCCTCAATGGCGATTAGCCCGGATGGAAATACCTTGATTTATGCAAGAGGAAATTCTACATCTCCAAAGGATCTTCCCGAGACGGCACTTTTTGCTTCCTATTTCAGAGGAGGAGGATTTACTTTACCCGTTTGGCTGCCTGTCAATGAGGAAGAGACTTGGTGGAATTCTACCCCCGCCTTCAGTCCGGATGGGGAGGAGCTTTATTTCGCTTCGAACCGTCCCGGAGGATATGGTGGGATCGATATCTACAAAGCCACCAAATTGGCAAATGGAGACTTCGGAAATGCTGTGAATTTAGGTCCAAATGTGAATACCCCTGGAAACGAGCTTTTCCCAAGACCAGCTCCTGATGGGAAATTTTTCTTTGCTTCAGACGGACATCCGGGATTTGGAAAATTGGATCTTTTCGTGGCTGAGCAAGATGAAAATGGAAAGCAAATCATCAAAAACCTCGGTGAAAACATCAACAGTCAGGCGGATGATTTTGCCATTTTCTTCACCAATTACCCGAAGGAGGGTTTCCTTTCTTCCAATCGGGAAGGAGGTATCGGAAATGATGATATCTACTATTTCGAGGATAAAACGCCCAAACCGAAAATCGTCAATGTGCTACTCAATGTCTTTACCAAAGAGCGGGTGGCAGATGAACCGGATCAGGTTTTGGACAATACTCGGGTAGTGCTTTATGACGGAAACAACAAGCAGATCGGTGGTGACTTCTCGAATAGTAACGGTCGGGTACGATTTACCTTGGAGCCTCAGTCCAATTATACCATCATCGCCTCCAAGGGCGGATATTTCTCCAAATCTGTTCCATATAACACCTTCGGAAAAACACCGGATCCAGCTACTTTGGTGCAGGACGTAACCAATGTGACCTTGGATACGACAATCGTTTTGGATCAATTGATCTTGGAGAAGTCTATCGTGCTTGAAAATATCTACTACGATCTGGATAAAGCCGATATCCGTCCGGATGCGGCGAAGGAGTTGGATAAACTAGTACAAATCCTAAAAGACAATCCTCAGATTCGAATCGAATTGAGTTCGCATACGGATGATAGATCTTCTGATGCCTACAACTTGGAGCTTTCGCAAAGACGTGCCGAGTCAGCGGTGAATTACATGGTTTCTCAGGGAATTGCAGCAGACCGATTGGTAGCCAAGGGCTATGGTGAGACGCAGTTGATTATCGAAAACGCACAGACAGAAGAAGAGCATCAGGTCAATCGCCGTACGGAGTTTAAGGTGATTGAGATCAAGGAATGATTTGAGTTAGAAGTAGGGAGAAAGAAGTAGGAAGTTCTGTTATATTCGGTAGAAATACGATAGAAATAAGGCTCGCAAGCGAGCTGAAATAAATTGAAATAACTTCCCTGATTTGACCATATCTCAGCCGAGGAACGAGGCTGTATCTCGGCGCAGCCATATCTTACGAAGCGAAGCGAGATATATTTCACCGTAGGCGTATTTCGCGAAGCGAAGCGAAGCATATTTCATCGAGCGAAGCGAGATATATTTCGCCGTAGGCGTATTTCGCGAAGCCATTTAAATCACGAATACTTCCTCCAAATTTCAGCCTTCTGTTTTTGTCTTTCCCAAAGTGCCCTTGCCAAATCCGAGGCGACCGAATCAGGTTCCGATTGATGTAGGATTTGCTTGAGGGTGTTTTCCGATAGATCAATTCGATAGCAGATATTCAGGAGTTTTTCTAGATCCTTATCCAGAAGATCACGGACCGCTAAAGTCAAAAGCCGGATTGCCTTTTCCTCATCAAATGCCTCTTTTAATTCGGGCAATTCAAACTGCTTTTGTGCAAGTTGATAGGCAGTATGTAAAATTGGTTCTTGGTCCATGAGACAAAAAAAGCCCGATTCGATCGGGCTTGAATTTATTCCTTTTCTGTGGTTTCTTCTCCCTCTTCGCTAGGCATGAGCACCTCTGGAGCGAATTTTCGGATGATTTTATACCAGCTGATGAGTTTTTTGATATCAGAGACATAGACTCTGGTCTCATCTACCTCCGGTAGAATATGCTTCATAAATGCCCGCAATTCGGCATCATCCGGATTGCTGTCAAGCCCTAGGTCTCCTTCAAATTCCGCTTCGACTTTCTGCATGACCTGCTGTAGAGGTTCGGCACCTTCTTCTGTGAGAGTGTAGATCGAGATGTCGCCTAGGATGGAAACCCGGTGGGAAATACCAGCTACAAGCTTCGCTTTCTTATCATCCAAGCTTTCTAAAATCACTCCCGTACGGGTTGGTTTCAATACTTTAAATAGCCCCGGTTTGCCGGAGACTGTTGCAATTTCTTTAAAATCCATTGGTTTAATTTATCAGTTTGCAAATATAGAATTTGTGTTTATTGGGTTGCACCATTTTCATATTCCCTGACCAGTTCTTCCAGAAAAGCATTGACTTCCTCTTTTCCCATCTGATTTTCGGCACTGGTCACAAAATAGTCAGGCGCTTCCTCAAAAATTTCCTCGGTCTTTTTAAGGAATTTCCGCACATTTTGATCGGTTTTGGTTTTCGAGAGTTTATCAGCTTTTGTAAAAATCAAAGCAGCCGGCACACCATTGACTCCGCACCAAAGCAGAAATTCCAAATCAATTTTCTGAGGCTCCAAGCGACTATCGATCAAAATAAATACTCCGCAAAGATTCTCTCGCTTGGTCAGGTAGGTTTTGATCATGTTTTCCCAACCTTCCTTGACTTTGACATTGACCTTGGCAAACCCATAGCCAGGCAAATCCACCAAATACCATTGATCATTGATCAGAAAGTGATTGATCAATTGGGTCTTGCCGGGAGTTTGGGAGGTTTTTGCCAACCCTTTTTTGTTGGTAAGCATGTTGATCAGGGAGCTTTTACCCACATTGGATCGGCCAATGAAGGCAATCTCAGCCCGGTCAGGCTTGGGGCAGTTGCCCGGATTGGAATTGGAAATGACAAACTCGGCTTTGCGGATCATAATAGTTTATTTGAGCGCAAAATTAGAACTTAAACCCGAAATATACATTAGACTTCCTGTTACGAGCCCAAAACGCTTTTAAATCAACCGCTTCGCTGCATTTAGCGCAATCACCGTAGCGATGCTATGTCTTTTTCGCGAAATACTTGATTTCCTTGCGTTTTGAACTCTTCCCGATTCTCGGGACAGGCTACTACGGATCCTAGTGTATAATCCGGGTTAAATCCGAAGAGACTAAATGCTTTATTGGCTAACAATTTTCCCTTCCTCGGGTTTCTTCAGTAATATTGCGCACCAATTACAAAATTACTGATGTCCGTAGTCCCTTACAAAGATAAAGAAGACC
Source organism: Algoriphagus marincola HL-49 (assembly GCA_001314815.1). Taxonomy (GTDB): domain Bacteria; phylum Bacteroidota; class Bacteroidia; order Cytophagales; family Cyclobacteriaceae; genus Algoriphagus; species Algoriphagus marincola_A. The sequence goes on along the minus strand of LJXT01000047.1, from coordinate 6,374 downwards.
CTAAAAAAGCTCAGGTTGCTGAGATGTTTAACAATATCAGCCCCAAATATGATTTGCTGAATCATGTACTGAGCTTGGGTATTGATATCATTTGGCGAAAGAAAGCCGTCAAAATGCTGAAGGCCGATCAGCCGAAGTTGATTTTGGATATCGCTACCGGTACGGGGGACTTTGCAATCGAGGCGTTGGCACTGAATCCCGAGAAAATCATCGGGGTAGATATTTCGGAAGGCATGCTCGCTGAGGGGAGAAAAAAAATGAAAAACCGAAAGCTGGATCATATCATCGATTTACAGCTTGGGGATTCGGAAGGATTGCTTTTTGAAGATAATAAGTTTGATGCCGTGATCGTTTCCTTTGGTGTCAGAAACTTTGAAAATCTGGAAAAAGGACTGGCAGATATGTACAGAGTGCTGAAGCCGGGCGGAAAAACCGTGATATTGGAATTTAGCAAACCTAGGTCATTTCCCATGAAACAGGCCTACTCTTTCTACTCCAATGCTGTTTTGCCTCAAATTGGTAAAATTGTATCCAAGGACAATTCTGCTTATACTTATCTTCCCGAATCCGTTCAGGCTTTCCCGGATGGACAGGATTTTCTGGCAGTCTTAAACAAAGTAGGATTTCACAGCACCGTATGCAAACCGCTCACTTTTGGTATCAGTTCGATTTACGTAGGAGTAAAATAGGGTTAATTACCCTATTTCTGACTTTTTTAACTTTATCGTCCGCCAATGCTCAAGGCTTATTTGGCTTGACAAGTACCTCTGGTTCGGATGATAAGCTTTTATCTTATGGTTTTTTCCTTGCAGGTCACACCAGTACCTATCGCTTGAAATATGCGGATCGATTTGTGCAAACACCCAATACTGCGGGACAGAATGTGCGTGCTATTTTTCCAAAATATACCCCTGGCTTTTCTTTGGGATTTATAGGAATGCTGCGCTTTCATGACCAAATGCAACTTTTATTCACACCCAAAATCGGGTTTTATGAGTTCAGGACAGAGGTTCAATATTTTTCGGATGATTTGGTGCCGGATATTCCCAACCCAGACGAACCAGTCAGTCCAGCGGTAAATATCAATACCCTCATTAGTGAGTCCACGATGATTGAGTTGCCGCTTCTTTTGAAGTATCGCTCACAGCGATTTAATAATACCCGGATGTATTTTATCGGAGGAGCGAGCTACATGTTCCGCACCAAGACTCAGGACGAGGCAAACCTGGAAGATTTGGTAACCGTGGGGCAGGACTACACCATTGAGTTGGGGATGGGATTTGAGGTTTACTTTCGTTACTTCAAATTTGCCCCTGAGATCCGCTTTTCTCATGGTTTAAACAACCTCTACCAACCCGAAAACACCATTCCTGAAATCCGCGATGCCATATCCAGCATCAAGCGAAAGTCAGTGACGATTTACCTGAATTTTCAATAGTCGGCTTTTCGAAAGTTTTCATTTATCCTAACTTGTCCAAATGGAAAGAAAAATAGCATTAATCACCGGAGCGACCTCCGGAATAGGAAAGGCCTGCGCCTTGATTTTGGCAAAAAATGGCTATGATCTGATCGTAACTGGAAGAAGAACTGATAGATTGGAAGCTTTCAAGCAAGAAGTGACCCCAGGAATTGAAGTGCTTCCTTTGACTTTTGATGTTCGGGACAAAGAAGCGGTATTTGATTTATTGGGAAATCTCCCGGATCGATGGAAAGGGATCGATGTCTTGATCAATAATGCCGGGAATGCCCATGGAATGGATCCGATTCAGACGGGTAGCACCGATGATTGGGATGCCATGATGGATATCAATGTCAAAGGCTTGCTGTATGTGTCCAAGGCTATAATTCCTGGAATGACGGAGCGAAAATCCGGAACTATCATCAATATTGGCTCCATCGCTGGCAAGGAAGTCTATCCAAATGGAAATGTCTATTGTGGCTCCAAGCATGCCGTGGATGCTATCACCAAAGGAATGCGGATCGACTTGAACCCATTCGGAATCAAAGTGATAGGCATTCATCCGGGATTGGTGGAGACAGAGTTTTCACTGGTTCGATTTAAGGGAGATGGGGATAGGGCCGAAAAAGTCTATCAGGGTTACGAGCCACTTTTGGCTGAGGATATCGCCGAAATCGTGGAATTTTGTGTCAATAGACCGCCACATGTGGTTTTGGCTGATATTGTAGTTTTGCCTACCGCACAGGCTTCAGCGACCATGGTCAATAAAAAATCCTGATTAAATGAAATACGCATCACTACTTTTCACAGGGCTGATTTTAGGCTGTAGCACACCAAAAAGTGATCAAGAGATCTTTTCAGAGCAACAACGAGAAAACTTAGAGGTTATCGTTGATTCTGTCGATCAGCCCATTTCAGGTTTGGAGCAAAACCTGATCGACCAAGGTCTGATCAACTTGGAGGAAGTGATTCCCGGAATCCGTGTAGAGTTGAAATATTCTACCGAGGATAATTTCTTTGGCAGGGATGTCTATGGAGATTTGACCGATGCCTACCTACAGCCGGAAGCAGCAGAAATGCTTCGCAAAGCGCAGGAAAATCTTCAGTCTGAGCATCCAAATCTGGTTCTTCATGTCTACGATGGTGTTCGCCCCCGGTCTGTGCAGCAGATTCTTTGGGAAAATCTGGACAAGCCGGATAGTATCAAGCCACTGTATGTCGCTGATCCGAAAGTGGGAAGCCTTCATAATTTTGGTGTGGCGGTGGACTTGACGATCTTCAATACGGTAGCTGATTCAGTTTTGGATATGGGGACGGGTTATGATTTCTTCGGATATGCAGCCTATCCTGATCGGGAGGAGCAAATGCTCCAAGAAGGTGTGATTACCCAAGAGCAGGTTGAAAATCGAGATATTCTCCGGAAAGTGATGAAATCGGCTGGATTTAAGGGGATTGGCTCGGAATGGTGGCATTTCAATGCGTACTCCCGAAAGGAAGCAGGGGAGAAGTTTAAAATTGTGGAGTGATGCTAAAATATATTTTCAAGACTTTTACCAAACGTCAAATTATGATGATCAAGCTGCTGCTTTTAAGCAATTCAGCTACAGTCTTTGGTGCCTATTTTAAAATCATGGACAATCCAAATGGGGAACTCCTTTTGCTCATTGGAATAGGTTTAAGTATTATTGGAACGCTAGGAATAGTCAGTAAATGGGCCAAGGGAGGACCTATTTAATTTTTTGAAAAAATCAATATTTCTCGTACTAGCTATCAGTTTGTTTTTTGTAAACTGCACTAGCACCAAAATCTACCCCCGCATCAAATGCCTGACTTGTGTGGGCAAAAGTGACGGGATTTTGCTGATGCCTTTGCATTGGGAGCCGAGCTTCCGCAAACTCAGCACTGCCCAACTCAATGACCTGGAAAATCGAATTCTCAATACGATGCGGGAGGAAGGTTTTACCAATGTTGAGCTGTATGACCGGATGGATTATGAATTACTGAATGCGGGCATTCGCGATATCAATGATCCCGAACAGCGTGCCAATATCAACCTCGAGTTGGGGATTTCCTACCTTTTGGGGCTGAGTTTGGGAGAAGCTGAGTGGACCGGAGATTGGAATCCAATCAATTCGGATGAGCCGGAATTGGGGACATATTGGGAATCTGATACTCGAGTCAGTAGCATGCTTCGAATTGCGCTTTTTGAGACTGCCACTGGAGAGATTGTCTCAGATTATGCGATAGAGACGACTATTGACGGGCTGCCGATTCCCATTGGGGATTCGGAGAGTATTTCTCTGAATTTTGCTTCCATAGTGCAAGCTGTCCGCCTTTCTATGAAAAAGGGACTTCGAAATTTGGTGAAGGATTGCAGCTGTTAATTCATCCGATTTTTAAAAGGGAATTTTGAGTGGGAATGGCTACTTTTGTCCAGAAGGAAAAAAAGCAATCCCGTGTACAAAACTCTCCTAAAGCCTTTCTTTTTTACAAAACCTGCCGAAGAGGCTCATCATTTCACTGTCAACCTCACACAAAAGACATTTAACTTTCCAGTTTTAGGATCTTTGATTGGAAGTGTTTTCCATTTGGAGGATAAGCGGCTGGAGCGAGAGGTTTTTGGTTTGAAATTCAAAAATCCCGTTGGCCTGGCTGCTGGCTTTGACAAGGATGCCAAGCTGATTGATGAGATGGCTATGCTGGGTTTTGGTTTTATTGAAATCGGTACCCTTACGCCAAAACCACAGGAAGGAAACCCGCAACCTAGACTTTTCCGATTGCCGGAAGATGAAGCCTTAATCAATCGTATGGGATTCAATAATGGCGGAGTTTTGGATGCTGTCGAAAGGCTTAAAAAACGAAAATCAGATGTCATCATTGGAGGGAACATCGGCAAAAATAAAGTGACTCCCAATGAAAAAGCGGTGGATGATTACCTCTTTTGCCTAGAAGCACTTCATCCCTATGTAGACTATTTCGTGGTTAATGTAAGCTCTCCAAATACGCCCAATTTGCGGGATTTGCAGGAAAAGGAGCCTTTGAAGGCCCTTTTGACTGCCGTCAAGTCTGCAAACGATCAAAAAGAACAGCCAAAGCCAATCCTGCTTAAAATCGCTCCAGATTTGACAGAGGGCCAGTTGGACGATATCATTGAAATAGTGGCAGAAACCAAAATAGATGGGGTGATTGCGACGAATACTACCATCGATCGAAGCGGATTAAAAACAGGCCAAAGCGAAGTGGAAGCCATAGGAGCCGGAGGTCTCAGCGGGAAGGTTCTGAAGAATAGAAGCACAGAAGTCATTCGCTATTTATCCACCAAGTCCAAATCCGCTTTTCCCATCATCGGCGTAGGAGGTGTCTACTCTGCGGAGGATGCCATCGAAAAGCTGGAGGCAGGAGCAAGTTTGATACAGGTATATTCAGGCATGATTTATGAAGGACCTAGCCTTATCAAACGCATTAAAAAAGGCTTGATCGGTTATTTTTCAGGTAAAAATTCCAAATCAAATCCTGAAACCGTATCTTCCAATTAGTATTGAAACGCGTCTATGCCCAGCAGTTCTACAAAAACCAATACTTTTCGAAAAAAAGGCGAAAAGCCTAAAAAAGCTAAGTCCAGCGCTTCCAAATTGAATTTTTCCTTCGGGAATATCAAAAACTCAAAACTGGTTCTTGCGCTTGGAATTATCCTGATGTCTTTGGGGATTTTTCTTTTTTTTGCTTTCCTCAGCTATTTGATGAGCGGCGAAGCTGATCAAAGTTTGGTCATGAATTCTTCAGAAGAATCCACCCGAGCGATCGCCCGAGAATCGCAAAACTGGCTAGGATGGCTAGGCGCACAGGCAAGTCACTTACTGATCTATCGATGGTTTGGGGTTGCGGCATTTCTGTTTCCTCCCTTTCTCTTTATTCTGGGATTTCGATGGGCTTTCAAGATCAGCCTGATTTCCCTGGATCGTTACCTCACGTTTGCCCTTTTCTTCATCTTTTGGCTGGGATTACTGACGGGATATATCGTGATTTTAGTCAAAGGCTATTCCTATTGGAGTTTTCTTTCGGGAGGTTTTGGCTATGAAATGGCTAAGCTTTCGGCAGATTTTCTGAGTTGGGGGACCTTTATTCTGCTGGCTGGTTCTTTGTTGATTTTTGTGATTTTCTTCTTCGATATCGACAAGTTGGATTGGTTCAGTCTGAAAAGCTCCGACTCGGAGGAGTCTATTATTCAGGAGAATGATTTGGTGGAGGAAAATTTGGCCATCAAGCCTCAATCCAAAAATGAGGATCCTTTCGGACTGGAAGAGGAAGAGGAAGAAGACCTGATCGATGATGATGGTTCTTCTTGGACTGTCAAAAATGCTGAGGAAGAAACCACCGAAGAACTGCCGGAAGAAGATGATTTATTCGAGATCAATCAGGTAGATCTTTTGGCAGAAAACACAGATCCAAAGCCTGAAAAACCCTTGGAGGAAAAGCAGTTTTCAGTGACCAAAGCTGAAAGTACAGAGAAGACAGCCGAGGAAGTAGAAAATCTGGATCCTTACGATCCTACTTTGGACCTGCCGAAGTATAAATATCCTACCCTGGAGCTACTGAATGACTACGATTTGCAAAAAGTGACGGTCACCAGGCAGGAACTGGAGGATAATAAAAACAAGATTGTCGAGACGCTCGAAAACTTCAAAATAGGGATTCAGGAAATCAAAGCGACCATCGGGCCGACTGTGACGCTATACGAAATCGTACCTGAGCCAGGGGTAAAAATCTCCAAGATCAAAAATCTCGAAGATGATATCGCTTTGAGTTTGGCCGCCTTGGGAATCCGAATCATTGCGCCTATTCCTGGTAAGGGAACTATTGGTATTGAGGTGCCTAATAAAAATCGGGAATTAGTGCCGGCAAGAGCGGTTTTGGG
>LJXT01000046.1 GCA_001314815.1 Algoriphagus marincola HL-49 | reverse complement strand
TGAAGGGCCTGAATGAGCTTGACATTATCCCGCTGATGGAGACCAATACTCGGTTCGTCAAGGATATACAATACTCCAACCAACTGTGTCCCGATCTGCGTCGCCAATCGAATTCGTTGCGCTTCTCCTCCGGAGAGGGTCTTCAATGGCCGATTGAGGGTAAGATAATCAAGACCCACATCTAACAGGAAACCTATTCGCTTTCTGATTTCTTTGAGCACTTCGGTTCCGATGACCTGTTGCTTTTCAGTCATTCGGCTTTCCACATCTGCAAACCATTCCCCCAAATCACGAATATTCAGCATCGCTAGCTGTCCGATATGGGTATGATCGATTTTGAAGTGCAGCGACTCCTTTTTGAGCCTGTAGCCCTCACAATCTGGACAAGTTCTTGTCACTGTAAATTCAGAAACCCATTCTTGGATTTTCTCTGAACTGCCTTCCTGATGTTTCTGAAGAAAATTTACAATTCCCTCAAAGCTAGTATGCCATTTTGTACCCGGATACTTTACCGAGTCCACTGCTACTTCTATCTGACTGCCATAGAGCAGTACCTCTATGACTTTCTCAGGAAGCTTGGCAATAGGTGTACTGATACTGCATTTATAATGCTTCAGGATAGCATCGATCTTTTTGAAAATCCAGATATCCCGGTACTCTCCAAGCGGAACGATCCCCCCTCTGGTAATACTCAGATTTGGGTCAGGAATAATGCTTTCGCGGGTAATCTCCTCTGTAATTCCCAGACCATTACAAGTAGGACAAGCACCGTAGGGACTATTGAAAGAGAAAAGATTGGGAGCTGGTTCGTCATAGGAAAGTCCAGTCTCGGGATCCATCAGATATTTAGAAAAATGGTGGATATTCCCTTCCTCATCCCGCAGCATCATCACTCCCTTTCCGTGCTGAAGGGCCGATTTAATTGACTGGGTAATACGAAATCGGTCCGATTCCTCTGCTACTATCCTGTCAATGACTATCTCAATGTCGTGAATCTTATAACGATCTACCTGCATTTTGGGCACGACCTCCATCACGACTCCATCGACCCGTATTTTCGAAAAGCCCATTTTGCGGATTTGTTCAAAAAGCTCCCGGTAATGCCCTTTCCTACCTTTCACCACCGGTGCAAGGAGGTACAGTTTTTTTCCTGAAAAATTAGAAAACAACTGCTCAATGATCTGATCCTCCGTCTGCCGGACCATTTTATTCCCAGTCAGATAGGAGAAGGCCTCTCCGGCACGCGCAAAAAGCAATCGCATGAAATCATAGATCTCTGTCGTAGTTCCAACCGTCGAGCGAGGATTCTTAGAGGTTGTCTTTTGCTCAATGGCAATCACGGGAGAAAGCCCGTTGATCTTGTCCACGTCAGGCCGCTCCATTCCGCCCAAAAATGATCGGGCATAGGCAGAAAAACTTTCCAAATAGCGCCTTTGCCCCTCAGAATAAATCGTATCAAAAGCCAGCGAACTCTTTCCACTACCACTCAGACCGGTGACTACGACCAGTTTATTTCGTGGGATTTTAATATCCAGATTTTTCAAATTATGCTCTCGGGCACCAAAAATCTCTATAAATTCCTCCTGAGAGGTGGTGGTTTGGCTCATAAATATGAATTGGCGATTAAAGCGCGAAGGTAATAAATAATGCCCTTATCGTCTAGGTAACTCCAAGTGAGCAATGGAAGTTTGAATGTTCATTATTTATAAATGATCAGAAAAAAAATAAATTTCAGTCTTTTAAAAATATTTTTTTTAATTAATTGCTACCTTAAGTCAAAACAATCCCAGATCAAATGAATAAGTTTTTAACAAGACTTTTTTTCGGAATTGCAATCCTGAGTTCTTGTAGTGATAAAACAGAAACACCAACAGTCACTCCAAGCCCCGAAATAAAAGTCGTCAAAATCAGCTCTCAAAAAGTCCAAATTGAGAAGGATTTTGTAGCACAGGTCTATGGAAAACAAGATGTTCCCATCCGGACTCGCACAGAAGGTTACTTGGAAGGCATTCACTTCATTGAGGGAAAGCTTGTCAGAAAGGGGGAATTACTCTACACCATCGATCCAGACCCTCTTCGGGAAGCAGTCAATGCAGCAAATAGCCAATTAGCTGAGGCAAAAGTAGCCCTCACCCAAGCAGAAAATGATCTTGCCCGCTATGAGCCACTCGCTGAAATCAACGCTGTATCAAAAAAAGACCTGGATGCTGCCGTAGCCAAAAGAGATGCTGCCATAGCTGCCGTAAATGCTGCCAAAGCCAATCTAAATTTCCAAAACATCCAGTTGGGATATTCCCAAATCAAATCTCCCATTGATGGACTGATCGGAAAAACCAACGCCAAAGTGGGGGAATTTGTCGGAAGAAACCCCAATCCTGTTATCTTGAATACTGTATCCCTCATCGATTCGATACGCGTAGAGTTTTTTCTTGCTGAAAATGATTATTTAACCCTTTTTCGTGAATATCAGGTAAGCAGGGATCAATCAAGGACCCAACTACCCCTTCGTTTGGTCCTTTCAGATGGGAGTTTATTTGAAGAGACTGGCTACGTGGATTTTATAAACCGAGAGATCGATACTTCTACTGGTACTATTTTAATCCAAGCCTCTTTCCCAAACCCTGAGCGTCTGATCAGGCCTGGACAATTTGCAAGAGTCAGAGCTATCACCGCAGAAGTGGAAAACGGAGTGATTATCCCACAGCGAACAGTGAGTGAATTTCAAGGAAAGTTCTTTGTTTTTAAGGTTGGCGAAAATGATGTAATCTCACGGGATGAAGTGATCATTACAGGAAAATACAGAGATTATTTTTTGATTGAATCAGGTATAAAAGATGGAGATCGAATTGTAATTGAAGGTTTACAGCAAGTAAGAAACGGGATGACTATCCTTCCCGAGGAAGTAGAATTCACCTCTCAATACAAGGACTGATAGTATGAGTAAGATAGAAGATCAAAAACACATCTTTTTCGTTCGAAGGCCCATTGTCGCTATAGTCATCGCACTATTTATGGTCATCATCGGAGGGATCTCGATTTTGGGACTGGCCATCGAGCAGTACCCCGCCATTACACCACCGGTAGTTAGAGTAAGTACTGCCTTCACCGGAGCAAATGCCATCAGTGTGGAACAATCCGTAGCTTCGCCGCTGGAACAAGAAATTAACGGGGTAGAAAACATGCTTTACATGAAGTCCACCAATGCAAATGATGGTTCGCTTTCCTTAGAAGTGACCTTCGATTTGGGGACTGATCCGGATATGAACACGGTCTTCACCCAGACCAGAGCTGCTGCCGCTACTCCCAAGCTCCCAGAAGAAGTCAAGCGTCTTGGAGTCAAGACTCAAAAGTCCATGCCAAATGTGTTAATGCTTATCGCATTAACTTCTCCTGATGGAACCTATGATCAGGAATTTTTAGGAAATTATGGGCTAATCAACGTCCAGGATAAATTAGCCCGTATTCGCGGAGTAGGAAGGGTACAGGTCTTGGGCTCTAGTGACTATTCGATGCGAGTCTGGGTCAAACCCGATCGACTAGCCAAATTGGGAATCACCGTGCCGGAGATCATGAATGCTATTCGCCAGCAAAGTGTGATAGCACCGGGGGGAAAATTTGGAGCAGAGCCCGCGCCGGAAGGAACTGAATTTACCTACACGGTCAGACTACCCGATAGACTAGTATCCGAGGAGCAGTTTGGAAATGTCGTAGTTCGATCTGAGGCTGATGGAAGTCAGGTAAAAATCAAAGATATAGCCCGGGTAGAATTGGGCGTAGAATCCTACAGTGCCATCTCCCGACTGAACGGGAAAGAAACGGCGGTTATAGCTCTCTATCAGTCCCCTGGCTCGAACGCAGTGGAGCTTGCCGAACAAATCATCAGCACCATGGATGAGCTGAAACTCGGTTTCCCAGAAGGGATTGACTATCAAGTTTCCTTGGATTCTACAGCACCGATTACTGCAGGAATAGCCGAAATTATCGAAACACTGATTATTGCACTTATCTTGGTTATACTGGTTGTATTCCTATTTATCCAAGATTGGCGAGCTACCTTAATCCCTACCTTAGCAATCCCAGTTTCCTTGGTTGCTGCATTTATGGTTTTTCCACTTTTGGGATTTTCTATCAATACGCTTTCCCTTCTCGGATTGGTGCTAGCCATCGGAATCGTAGTCGATGATGCCATCGTCGTAGTAGAAGCGGTGCAGGTCAACATGCAGAAGGGAATGAATCCAAAAGATGCTACCACGGCGGCGATGAAAGAAGTAACTGCTCCGGTGATTGCGACCACTTTGGTAATGGTAGCGGTATTCGTCCCCGTGGCAGCCATGGCAGGTATCACCGGTAAACTGTATCAACAATTTGCGATTACCATTGCCATATCGGTGATTTTCTCTTCCATCAATGCCCTAAGCCTTAGCCCGGCCCTTTGTGCGCTTTTGCTGAAAAATTCAACAGGCCCAAAGAAAGGCTTCTTCGGAAAGTTCAATCGCTGGTTTGATACCAATACAGATCGATACACCGGGGTGGCAAAATTTTACGCTGGAAAACTCAAGCGAGGCGCGGTATATATCATTATCACCTTGGTCGCTGCAGGTATTTTTGCCAAGATGGTTCCAGGAGGCTTCCTTCCTGAGGAAGATCAAGGCTATTTGTTCGTCAATGTTCAGCTGCCAAATGCATCCTCCATGCAGCGTACCGATGAGGTCATGCAGAAAGTAGAAGAAATTGTTTTGGCTCAGGAAGAGACCGAGTTTGCCACAGGTATTTCAGGTTTTAGCCTTCTGGCAGGCTCCTTCATTCCCAATACAGGTTTTATGTTTGTGACCCTGAAAAACTGGGATGACCGAGAAGCAACAGCTGCTGATATGATGTCCCGCCTCAATGGTATTTTTGCTGATGAAATAAAAGCTGGGCAGGTTGTTTCCTTTGGGCCTCCGGCAATCCCTGGCCTAGGCAATGGATCAGGATTTAGCATCATGATTCAAGATAAGGAGGGGAAAGACCCTGCCTATTTGGCACAGCATACCTATGCATTCATTGAGGCTGCCCAAAAACGACCCGAAATCGCATCGGCCTTCACTACTTACCAAGCAACGGTTCCACAGCGATTTATAGAAATTGATGAAGAGAAAGTCCTCAAAGCAGGACTTCAGCTCTCGGATGTCTACAACACTTTCGCCGCTTACCTAGGGGGAGCCTATGTGAATGATTTCAATCGCTTCGGAAGACTTTACAAGGCATACATTCAGGCGGAACCAGAATATCGCCAAGGAGAGGAAGGTCTTGAATTTTTCTATATCAAGAATTCTAAGGGACAATCGGTCCCGATTTCCAGCTTTGTGACAGTAAAACCAATTGCTGGACCTGATTACACCAATCGATTTAATTTGTATCGATCAGCAGAGGTCACCGGAGGACCTGCCCCCGGTTTTTCCTCCACACAAGCACTGGATGCTTTGGAAGAGGTAGCCGAGGAGGTTTTACCAGATGACATGACTTACAGCTGGAATGCGATGAGCTACCAAGAGCGTGCGGCATCGGGACAAGCAGGCATTGTATTCGCCTTTTCACTTTTCTTTGTGTTTTTGATATTGGCTGCCCAATACGAGTCCTGGTCTATGCCCTTTGCAATTTTGCTGGGGACCCCCTTTGCATTATTTGGAGCATTTCTATTCCTCTACCTGGCAAGACTATTCGATGAGCTTTATTTGAATAATATTTTCGCACAAATATCCCTGGTCATGTTGATCGCCATGGCTGCGAAAAATGCCATTCTGATTGTCGAATTTGCCAAAATCAAATTCGACGAGGGACTAAGCCTGTTTGAGGCTGCGGTAGAAGCAGCTCGACTTCGGTTCAGACCGATTTTGATGACCGTATTTTCCTTTATTCTTGGAGTCTTACCGCTGATTTTGGCAAGTGGGTCAGGTGCGATTGCCCGAAAGGTCATGGGGATGGCATTGCTTGGAGGCATTGGGGTAGCGACCTTCTTGGGGCTATTTCTATATCCAATGCTCTTTGTATTGGTGGGAAAATTAGCTCGATACGAAGAAAAACGTGATTTGGCACTAAAATCAACTGAGAAATGAATCGGATTTTAGGATTGATAGTAATAGTTGGTATTTTCTGGTCTTGTAAATCAGGACAGAATTACCAGGGAGTCGAAGTATTGACTTATGAAACGTATCGAACGGATGAACTGGACCGGAATTTGGATTCGGTGCTCGTAAATGTGGATACACTTCAAATAGATTCCGCGGTAAATGTGCAGTGGTTTGAGGTTTTCCCGGATGAGGTTTTACAGGATTTGATCCAGAAAGCTATTGATAACAATCAGGATCTGGAAATCGCCGCTGAAAACATTCAGCAGGCACAAGCCGCACTGGTGATTCAGCGATCCCAAATGCTACCTGCTATCGGCTATTCTGGAGCTGCACAAAGGGGTAATTTCGCAGGATTTGATCTAGGTTCAACCCAAAATGTCTTTAGTGGATTTGGTTCGGTAAACTGGGAAATAGATTTCTGGGGAAAGTATCGCCGATTAAATGAAGCTGCCAAAGCAAATATTTTGGCATCCGAGGAAGGTTATCGGGCTGTCAAGCTAAGCCTGATCAATACCGTAGCAACGACCTATTTCCAACTCTTAGAGTACAAATTGCGACTGGAAATATCCGAGCAGACTCTGAACCTGCGCGATAGCATGCTCAACATCATCGAGGAGCGATTTGACAAAGGAATCATCGCGGAAATAGATTTAAACCAAGCACAAATTCAGGAGGCCATTGCAGCAGGAAGTATTCCTATTTGGGAGCGATTGATCGTTTCTTCCGAAAACCAACTCAGCCGATTAGTTGGGGAGCTTCCCGAATCCAAAAACATAGGAATTGAGCTTTTGGATCAACCTGAGGAAATCCCTTTTCCGGAAATTCTACCCGGTGAGCTACTTGTACGAAGGCCTGACATATTGATTGCGGAGCAGGACTTAATTGCATCCAACGCGCTGCTTGGGGCAGCTAAAGCCAGCCGGCTTCCGAATATTTCACTTTCGGGACTTTTGGGAGTAGCGGGGTCCCAGTTCTCTTCTTTGGGAAATAATGGAGCATCCTGGAATGTCGGTGGCAGTATTCTCGGACCATTATTCAACTGGGGAGCTTTGCAAAGGCAGGTAGATATAGAAGAAAGTAGGACAAGACAAGCGATCCTGAATTATGAGCGAACCGTACTCAGCGCCTATGAAGAGGTTGAAAATATTCTGTATTCCATAGAATCCCTTAAAAAAGAACTGATCGCTCGACAAGCTCATGTGGATGCAGCTGTAAAAGCTCAGTTTCTTTCCCAGGAGCGCTACAACCAAGGAGTAACGTCCTATTTGGAGTACTTGGAGTCACAGAGACAGGCATTTGACGCACAGTTGAACTGGGCTGGAACCAAGCAACAACTACTTACCGCATATTCAAACTTGTATGCAGCACTCGGAGGAGGCTGGTAATCAAACGGTGAGCTCCACCCAATTGCCTTCGGGGTCTTCAATGACGCTTTCGTAGTAGCCATCACCGGTCCGCCGAGGTTCACCTATGATCTTGATGCCGGCGGATCGGAAGCTTTCGGTTAATTGATCTACTGCCGTCTCCGACCCTAGAGAAATCGCAAAATGAGCAAGGCCCAGTCGCTTTCCTCTCAAAAGATTGCCTGCTTGGATATCATCCTGCTGCATAAGCTCCAGTCTTGCTCCTCCTTCACCTGAAAGGAAATAGGATGAAAAACCTCGCTTGGAGTTATGATAGCGTTCACCTGCTTTGAAGTCAAATTGCAGGCAATAAAAACGCTTCATAGCCTCTAGATCTTTCACCCAAATAGCCAAGTGTTCTATTTTCATATTCCGAGTTCAATTACCATTCTCTACCCACCGGAATGACCTTCCAGTTTTGGTCAAAATAGGGTGTCTTTTCATAAAACCAACGATAAATCCTCCTTGGATTCTGAGCAAACTCAGGTTCTGCTTCCTTTTTGGCCTCAAACTCATTTTTCAAATCAGGATCCTCTTCAAGCATTTGAGCGATCATTGGCTCCATGATATAAGTCTCCATGTATTCCGTTTGAGTAAAAATCGAATTGAAATATCCCCATTGGAAAAAGCTGTCCACAGACTCAGGTTCTAAAAGAATGACGATCAACTCACCTAAATCCTGATCCGTTTTAACTCGAACCGAGCCTGGAAGGAGAGTTTGGGTTCGATCGATTTTTTCAGAATCAAAATCCTGCACTCGCATCAAGCCTTCATAAGGCTGAGCAACCATTTTGAAATCTGTCACTTTGGAGTATTCTAATTTCAGCTCTTTTGCCTCGGTCAGGGTTTCCATTTCAATACCGTGAATCTGTAGCTTTTCGATTATTTCTCCCCATTCGGAAGAAATCCAATAAGCCTTCGGAATCGGTACAGTCCGTACAGGCACATCCATCAAAAGCGAGGGTACCTGCTGACTGATGGCCTTTCCTTCCCAAAAGACATATTCGCCGCCCGTGATTTCCGACTTTTCTTTTCTGGAAGCTACTCCTTTGAAATCCATGGTATCTGCCGGGGCATCTCGGAATTTGAATTTAACTGCTAGGGCCTCTTTAGCCTGATTTTGATCTTTTTCGATTGCCTGCTGAACTGCCTCGAAATGTGAAGCCATGGTTTTGATGGCTTGTTCCATAAATACATAAGTACCTAAGACACGCTGCCGGAAGGGCTTGAGCGAATGGTTTTCAATCAAAATGGATGGCAAATGCCTGGCATCCCCATAGGTATGGGAAAAGCGTGGACTAAAGGAAAAAGCGACATTCCCTGCCGAGAAATCTCTTCCGTTTGCTGCAAAAAGCAAAGGTCCGGGAATGTGTCCCCAATCTTGAAGCGCCTGATCTACTTCGGGCTGAAAGGTTTCTGCCAAAAACTCGCTGATTGCGGGAGAGTAGCCACCGGTTTTGACATAGCCATACGTGATATCATATTGGTAATCGGCCCCGTCTGTCACGTGCACATCTACGTACAGATCGGGCTGATACTCATTGATGACTTCTACGACTGCCCGAACTCCTGCTGTTTCGATTTTTGAAAAATCTCGGTTCAAATTCAAGTTTTGAGCATTGGTCCGCCATCCCATTTCAGCAGGGCCTCGTTGATTGACACGGCCATAGGGGCTACGGCGCTCATGACCATCGACATTCAAGATTGGGATGAAAAGAATATCCGCCATCTCGAGTAAGTCTCCCTTATTTCCATGAATGATATCCCGCAGCAGCATCATACCTGCATCTTTTCCATCGATTTCCCCGGCATGAATACCTCCATGAAAAAATATCAAAGGCTTTTCGCTAGCCTTGAGACTAGCTGCATCAAAAGTTTGGGAGGCCGAGGCAAGAAGCATCCATATATCTCGCCCTTGCTCACTTTTTCCCAGACTTTTCAATTGAAGTAAGGGACTGGAGTCGGCCAGTTTTTTGATCCACAGATAGGTTTCTTCATACGTTGGTGACTCCGTCAAATTACTGAGTTCACCGGGAGTGATCCATGGATTGGATTTTTCGACAAGAAGAGTTTCAGATTTTCCGTTCCAAGGAATCAACGGGGGCATTACCTCCTGAGCTATGGAAACTATGGGAAATAGAAATACTAGGAGTAGGATCTTTTTCATAAAACTTTCAGCTTTGAGAAGCAAAATAAAAGCTCAAACCGGAATATCCGATTTGAGCTTGATAGATTGGTCAAAATACTTTCTTAAATCAACTCTTGTAAAGAACCTCATAGTATTCTTTAGCCATTCGGTTGCTTTCAAAAAAGCCGATGACATCTTTCATCCCATTTTGGACGATTTCTCTCCACTGATCTGGCTGATCATAGTAGGTAGGCAAAATCTCCTTTTCCAGCACCTCGTAGAGCTTTTCCAAATCGTATTCATCCTGATCCTCCACATGCATGGCGTCATAATTAGCAGGAGGAACGATGAAGCTATTTTTCCCATGCTCAGCAAACTCACAAATCCAACCGTCAAAGGTGGAGAAATTCACGCTACCATTCATCGATGCAGTCATCCCGGAAGTCCCGGAAGCCTCCCGAGGCACCCGAGGGTTGTTCAGCCAAATATCCGATGCCTGCTTCAGTCGCTTACTGAGAGTCAATTCATACCCTGTGCACACAGCCATATTCGGGTACTGCTTACTCAGATGCACCAGCTGATTGAAAACCGAAATCGCATTATAGTCGAGCGGATAAGGCTTGCCAGCCCAGATAATTTGAATCGGGTACTTTGAGTTGCGCATCAATGCGTCAAACCGTCTGATATCCCGTGTGATAAGTTCCGCTCGCTTATAGCTCGCAAACCGGCGCGCCCAAACAATGGTGAGTACTTTGGGGTCTAGTAACTTGCCTGTTTGATCGGCCACGATTTCAAATGCCCGCTTTTTCAGGTGCCACTTTCTGTCATCAAAGCCCTCCTGATCTTCCTGATCCATAAACCGGTACAATTGCTTATCGGACCAGTATTTGAAGTTTTGAGAATTGGTAATATGCGTGATTTCGGGAATATTAGGATAATTTCTCCACATGTCCCGGCTGACTTCTCCATGTAATTTGGACACACCGTTTGCCTTTCTCGCAAAGCGAAGAGCAGCCAGACTATGATTAAAAGTATCACCGGTAAAACCGACCATTTCCCGGACTTCATCTGGAGAGTATCCGTTGAAAAAGCTCATTTTATTCAATAAATGAATATCATGTTTTTCGTTTCCAGCCTCTTCAGGGGTGTGCGTGGTAAAAACCAAACGCTTTTGGACTTCCTCTTTGCTACCAAACTTGCGCATCAGGTGAAAAACGGAGCTCACGCCATGAGCTTCATTCAAATGGTAGACATCAGGATTGAAATTGAGTTCATCCAATAATTTGGCCCCACCAATACCCAACAAAAGACATTGAGCTACTTTGGCAGCTGTGTCCGAATCATACAACTTGTGAGTAATGGTCTGACTGAGGTAGTCATTTTCCGGCAAATCTGTACTGAGAAGGAAAAGAGGAGCTGAGTTAAAGGTCTCAGGGGCAAGGTACCAAGCCTTTACCCAAACAGGCACATCGTGCACCGTCACTCTAAACTTGATCCCAGTGTCCTCCAAAAAGCTATAAGTCTTCTCATACCACTCAGGCTTAAGGGTTTGATCTTGGTTTCGAGTTTGATCGTAGTATCCATATTTCCAAAGAATCCCTATTCCGATCAGGTTTTGCCCCAATTCGTAAGCACTTCGTAAATGAGATCCGGAAAGGAATCCCAATCCGCCGGAATAGATCTTTAGTGGTTGATGAATAGCAAACTCCATGGAGAAGTAAGCTACTTTTTGAGTGTATTCAGGAGCGATCTGATAAGGAACGCTATAATTTTTAAAGTCAGCCATAATCATTGATTTGAGAGCGCCTAATTTATAGGAAAAGCAATGGGAAATAAGGCTTCATTGGATAAAAATTGAAGGAAAAATATCGGAAACCGTTTGAAATTAAAATGCTGCCCTTTTAAAGAGCAGCATTTTTAGGAATCAAGCCATCAAAGCCGCTAAACCATTTCCATCAGGTTTGTTTTTGACTTGACAGGAATCATTGAGTATTAACGTTTCTGCATTTGTTGCCGAAAACTTTGGCCAATTTGGAAGGCTAGGAACATTCGGGTTTCCTGTGCGCATAAAAGCCAAAAGCGAGGCACTCATTTTATCCGCAAGAGCACGAGGTCTCGCTCCTCCTCCCGTATGCGTGTACATGCGGTCTGTATTTTTAAACCAAAAGCAAATGTCGATGCAGTGGAAAGCTTTCATCCTGCCATCATACAAATTAGGCTCCCAGCCAAACCAAGCCAGGTAAACCGGTGCACTTTGTTTGGATTTTGCTGAAGATGTGTTGAAAGCCCCTTGCCGATTGGAAAGGACCATGGCCCAGATATCTGCCGGAGATGCTTCTGGGAAATCTTTTCGATAGCCCGCCAATATAGCGGTCCTGGTATATGAAAAGTTGGGCATTTCGGAGCGATAACCTGTCCACCAAAACCCAAAGTTTGATACGAGCCAAACCCTTGAAAATTAACACCATCCGCCCAATTTTTTATATACCATGTTGTGCAATCGTACTTTCTTTTATGTCGTGCGTGCGTTGGCTCAGACACACTCTTTGACAAGCTTTGGCTGGTGCGGCTGGCTTGAGCGGCTTGGCAATGTGTGTGGCTGTTGAGCGTTGGCATTAGTTCATCATTAAAAGTTCTCGGTTATGTCCTTTGATGTATTCCCAATCTTTAGCGTGAAAGGAATGGGCTACTTCTGAAAGTGTCGGTGCGTTATAGTAAGCAAGTATTGTCTTGTCAAACTCTCCAATATTGATTTGTTTAGTGTGGTTTACCACAGCGTAGAGCTTTAGAATGTCTGCCACTTGTTCTTTTGAGATTGTGGCTTTATTTAATTGCTCGTAGCTTGTTTTTGTGATTGGTTCAATGATGTGGAAGTCTGAAAGTGTTTTGAGAAATGCCCTTGTAGAACGTTTTACAATCTCTGAGTCACCAAAGGATTCTGTCATCTTTTTGGTGAGTGCCGTTGAGCTGATTTCTTGCGAAGCATCAAAGATTTGGAAGTAGGTTTTGGTAAAGGACTTCAAAATATCATAGTGCATCATGAACATAGCCATGTAAATGGGCTTCATGTACTGAAAATCATTCTCCTTACTCAGTTGGATAAGTATGTTGTTTTCAATGGTGGACTTGCTTTCCTGAAAGCTGTAAATAAAGGTTCTGAACAGTACCGTTCTTGTCTTTCTTCTGCCGTCTTTTCCTGTTAATTCAGTAGCAATATCATTGTAGGCATCATAGAACTCTTCGGGTTTTCTTCCCGTTTCTACCATGCGTAGTGATTTGTATATCCACTCTGGTTTCAGTGGTCTGTCGTATCCTAACATCAATTCAATTTTATAAAGGGAACTATCATCTCTTCTAAGGTGATGCCCCCATGATTCACTTCAATTTTGTCTTTGTATGTAAACATGGTTCTGCCTTCCGGTAGGACCACTTTTTTGTCGTTCTCAAATGGAATGTTGATTTGTTCCATATCCAACAATTCAGAATTGTTCGTCTGGATGATGACAGCTCTTTTGGCAAATCCATCTATCAGGTATTTCTCTATTCGTTTGCCATTGCCCTTGGCGACTATGGAGCCATGATCTGAGCAGAGATAAACAGTGTAACCTTCTTCTTTGAGCAACTGGATGTCTCTCTTGATACTGCTTTTTTGCAAGTAATCTTTGGCGGCATTCAGGTATGGTGTTTTGTCTTCAACGCCTGGTGGAAACTGAACAGCATGTGCCAATTCATCAAAGAAGTTGTAAAGGATGGAAACCACATCATAGCCAAGCAGCTTGTCTGATGTGATTGTGTCACTTTCAGTTAAATAGGTGGTGTGCTGTGGAGCGAAGTTTTCAGCCAATGCTTTGGCTTCTGCAGGTCTGCCTGGTGCTTTGTGGTTGTACACTTCTCGTTTGCCTTCATAGATAGCCAAGCGTGAAATGCTTGTTACCGAAGGTAACATGGCAAAAACAGCTTTTTCATCCCATGCTGATTCACCCAATTCCAAATGAGCTTTGAGTAAGTTCCATTCTGTAAAGCCCATGCAGTCTAAACAGAGAAGGGCAACCTTCTCATGTTTATTGGCTTTTAGGTGCGGAATAATCTTATCTACCGATAAAGGGCGTTTGGGAGTTGAAGCATAAAACACTTGCTCCATGCCATTTTGCACAAAAAAAGGCCTGCTCCATTGATCTACTTTGACATAAACTTCCTGTGAGATTTCTTTGCCATTGATGTAGCTCAAGTAGTTGAGCTGTCCGATTAAGGCACTTGCTTCTGTTAAGCTAATAATGCCTGGTTCTTCTGTAGTAAGTTGATTCAGCTGCTCCAACAAAACATTGAACTGCTTCTCTGATTGTAAGCGATTGGCTTTAGCCAAGAGCGCATCTATATTGCTTTGGTTGATTGGTGTATGTCTATCGCTAAGATAAACCACTTCCAATAGCTGAATCACTTGTTCAGTGCTGTATTGTTTCAATGCCCTGTAAGCATCACCATTGATGGGCAGGTCTTTGAAGTGGAAGGATTTACACTCTCTATCATTGCAGATGAATGCAGGTACTTTTTCGATGGAGGTTAATATGAGTCGTGGCTCGGGTTTATTGCTCAAAGGCAACATATCCGCTACGGTATGGCAAAGCTGAAAGCTGATGCTATGCGCTTGCAGATAGCTTGTAAAGCTATCGTGCAGCAAAACGCCTGTGTGGTCTGAAATTACCTTAGGCTGACCATTGTCAAGGCTTAGGGCGGTATGGATTGCATCTTGCCACAACATAGCTCTTAGGCTAAACCTTCTGCTTGGATTTCAGCAATCTCGATGAACTCACTTATTTCAGGACTATTCTCAATTATTGACTTGTGAAGTTTATTGCCAATGGTCAAAATGTCTGAATACTTCTTGCTCCTGTACGCTTCTTCAAATCCATATACAATGGCTTCTTTTCGAACTTTTCGCATTTTTGTTCGGCTGTTTTCAGCTTCAACTAAAAGAGACTCAAACTCTCTTTTTAATGTCCTGTTTCGCTTGTCAATCGCTCGAAGCTTTTCTTCATTAGATGAGGGTTTGCGGTAAATAGAACCATCAAATACAAAGTTTTCTTCGAGTAAAACTTTCAAGTCAGGTACTTCATCACCCTGAATGTTCGAAAGCTTATTGAATGCAGTAGAAATGTCAGAGAATGATTTGGGGTTTGAAAGAAAACTTTCTAACCAAATCAAAGCAGAACGCTCATCTACGATAAAGAATAGGAGTGATTCTTGCTTCCCTTGACCAAGCTCTTCTACATTGTGAGACTTTTTAAAATCAGCATAGGAGTTAATTTGATTTGAAGTAAACCAATAACCATCTTGCTCAATAAAGTTTTGGTACAGCATTTCATAGAAAGAACGTGCATCATAATTTATCTGATAGCCTTTTAATAAATAATAGGCTATCATTTTGGAGTATAGCATTTTCTCAGTGCGCTCAAGCATTGGCTGTATTGGAAGACTCGACAGTAAGCCTTCAATAAATTCTATCTCTACATTGTGACCTGCGTTTGCTACAAAATTCGTGAGGAATTGCTCGCTTGGTTTATAAGCGTTAATAATCAAGTCGTTTGCAACAGAATTAGGAGAAACATTAATAACGAAGCTTCCGCCCTTATTTTTTAATACAGAAGTATGGGCGATCACAAAGCCTGATTTTGTCAATGCTTCTTGTAATCCATTCCAAATAGCAGACTTAGAGTTGTGGTACTCGATTGTTATCCATCTATTCGGTTTTAAGACACGGAATAATTCTTTATAAGAATTAAGCATTAACGTATTATACTGGTTAAGTGCCTTGTTTTGTGTCTTGTTAATTATAGCTTCTTTAGAATTGTTTGTCAGTACTTTTATCCATGCTTCATAGAGGAAATTTAATTCGGAGTACATCAAGTTTTCTCCAAATGGAGGGTCGACAAAAATATAATCAATAGAGTTGGTTGGAATATTTGAATAGTCAGTTGCTGACTGTGTTGATACTATACAATTTTCTAATGAAAAGTCACTCTTATTAATTTCATTTATCTTTTTAGCACGAGTTTTAAATTGTTCAAGTATTTCGACTTCAAAGAATAGTGAAGGAATATACATGTTTCCACTTATTGTGGCTATATATCCACCGCCACCATGAAAGTAATAGTTTACGGCTAGGATTGCCTTTTTACTTGCGCGAAGCAGGAAGCTGTTAAAAGTAATTTGCAACTTATGCTTGAGTTCCAAATCGCTTAAATCGGTGATTTTAGCGTAAATTTTTGATAGAAAGTGTAGATTTCTTCTGGAATAAAAATGATGTAGGTGGGTTAATCCAAAGTGAACACCTGCTCGCCATGTATCGCCCCACCTTTCGCCAATTTGCATGAATGGTATTAATGGAAACCAATCTGGTATAGGTGTCGAATTGATTTTTTCGATTAGGTCAAAGTCAGCTTGATCAGGTTTTTTCTTGTATCTTTTTTCATCAATAACATATAAAATTTCAACAGGTGAAATTTTTACAGACTCTATTTCTTTGTTTAAAATGTTGTCGAAGTAGATATGTTTAGACTTTTCACAATCCTTTCGCTTTAATGTTGCATCGCAACTTGAGCAATTAAATTCATCGTGCATTTTACCATTTACAAAGTCTACTGCTGTATCCCATAGGATAAATTCATGCGAGCATTGCGGGCAATTAAAATGTTCACTGTATAGGATAGAATTTATTCGGCCTTCTCTACCATCTGAATGCTTAGTTTTTGTCATCCAATTCAATTCATTATCAACTTCGTCAATAATTTTGCCTACTTGAGTCATGAATCTATCAGAAGATGTAGAAAAATTGTAGTTATAGGTTAGGAATGAAGCAATAGGAGATAAGTCGGAAAGAATTGCTTTTCTGCCTGATTTCTGTGCAGCTATTCCCGTCATACCGCTACCTGAAAAGCAGTCCAATACTATCTCCCCTTTCTCTGTGTAATGTTCGATATACTGCTGTATTGCATGCCATGGTGATTTAGTATGATAGGAATGTGCATTGGTTAGTCTATCATTTTTATTGGTGTCAATATCATCAGTGTAAGGCAAACACTTATATGCGTCAGTCGCTTGATTGTATTTTTCGCCATTTTTTTCGATAAAGTCCTTTATAAATGGATTTGGACAAGGCGTAAAATATGGTGGATTTGAAAGTTCAAGAATGTCTTCGTCTGTACCAATAGGAAACCCATCAATATCTTTTAGTTGTTCAAGCTTGTTCTTCAGTTCTTCTTTATAGTTCATCGTCTTACTCTTCAATTTTAAAGCGTACTTCTTTGCCTTTGTGGTCTTTCTCTAGCTCATTGTAGAGGTTAAAGAAGGCTTGCTGTATTTGGCTTAAGGTTACTAATTCGTTTTTCTTGAACACTCGGTTCACCAAGTCTTGTTGTTTCAAGCTTACCACTTCAATATCTACAAAGAGCTTGTTGATGGAAGCAATCAAGCCATTGTTGATGTCTTCCGGTAGTTCTTCTTTCGCAATGATTTGCTCAATGGCTTTTTTATGCTCCTGTTGGATTTTCACCAACTCAAGCTGGTTTTTCTTCTTGATGACTTCCTGAACAATGGTCATTTCGAATTCATCGGCAATGGTTTTCAGTGTAGCGGTTACACCTGCAGCTTCTTCTTTAATGGATGTGTAGTCTCGTTCTTGCTTTAGGAAGTTGGAGTTTACATCAAATGGAATGTCATAAAGACTCTCTACATCAACATCTTTAGCTCTCAGAGCGGTTAAGCCTGACCATTTCTGCGCCTTGCCATCTAACTTCTGTGCTACGTTGCATTGGGCACTTGCCAATATCTGTGCTCGTTTAAAATTAGGGTCAGCCGTGAAAGTGAGTAAAGGTCTCCAATCTACTTTATCGCCAATGGTATTGCGCAAGGCAGGATAATAGAAATCCTTCACATATTGGTCCTTGAAGCTGCTGATCTTTCCTTTGATGGGAAAACGCTCACTCAGGTTATTGAACTTCTTAAACTCCTTGACAATAGCTCTGGTATCATCATGCAAGGTTTGAAGCTTACCGTAAAGGTTTTTGTCTTCTAAATACTCCTGATTATGCTCCACAATCTCAATAGCCTGTACCATGTAGTCAATACCTTTGTGAGTGCTTTCAAAGTACTCATTCAGGGCATCTTTCAAGTTTTGCATTTCTCCAAGTAGTTTGGATATATCTCCCAACTTACTTTCGTAGTCGCTAATGGTATTAAATCTGGCGTGGTTGTTAATCTCTAATCCTGCCCAATCAACGGACTGTATCTCATCAAACTTGGCTTTTACACTATCCACATTCAGATAACTGTTGCTTTTGGCTGCCAATCTTTGAATGAGTAAATCAATATTCTTAATATCCTTAGAAATCTCTTGTACCTTTTTCTTGTACTCGGCAAAAGCATCATTGCGGTGCTTGTCCTGAAGCATCATGTTGCCGTTTAGCCCAAGCGCATTGAGTAGGTTTTGGGCAAAATCATAAGATAGGTCGTCTTTCTTAGTCGCATAAATGATATTCTCAAACATGTTGAGGCTTCTGAACTTTTCTTTGATGTTGGAGATATCCAACTCATCACCCCCACGACCTTTTAAGGTAACCTTACCCAAGGCAGTGAGCACTACCAAGAAGAAATGAACCACCTGTGGTTCTAAACCATAGGGCTTGCCCGTAAACTGCTGAACAATTTCTTTTTCGATATCTACCACTTTGCCTTTTTTGGCATTGATGATGGATTGAATTTGGCTGACTACTTTGTTTCCGTTAAGCTCAGGGTCGCCATTGGCGTTTATCAAGTTGAGTGATGAAAGGAAGTTTTTAGCCCGTTGAGAAATGCTCCTGAAATTACCGTTGGTGGTTTCATCGGCTATTTGTGAAAGCGAATGCGAGATATTTCCTGATGATAGGATTTCGGCATACTTAGGATGCTCAGGATATTCCTTGTTGAAGCATTCATCAAATACCTTTTGCTTGAGTTCTGAGATAACTTCTGAAAGGTTGTTGTACTCTTTCCCAAGGGTTGATTTAATGCTGATTACATCTCCATTGATACTGGTGGTAGCGTAATTCTGAATCTGCTTGGTGAGTTGGTATTTTACACCTGGTACAGTAATGCCTTTTGGATCTCGGTAGCCATTGATGCTGTCGGAGAGTTTTTTTGCCATTACACTGGTCAAGATGTTCTTGCTCATTAAAGAGCGAATAGCCACAATCCGCTTGATACGTTCAATGTTCTCCTGGCTCCCAAACTGTATTTCAATGTTCAGTTGGTTGGGTGCATAGGTTGGTATCTTCTTTTTGCTGAAAGGCGATTGGAATACAATCACATAATCAGCAGCATCTACTTCTTCAACTTCTTCTCCCTTGCGGTTGAAAATGATAAAACCCTTTCGGAATGATTTTACCGATTGCCAAGTGGTTTCATCTTCGAAGATGTTGGGAATGTTCTTGTAGTTGACAAGGTCTAATATTTCTTTAAGCTGGTCAAAAACTACATCTTCCTGCTTGTCTTCATTGCCACCTACAGCATTGATTTCATTGTCGATGCGTTCTTCCGGGTCTTGTCCGTCTATGGCAGGGTCAAACTTGAAGTAATCGTTTCCTGTTTGGTCATCTTTCACCACTTTGAGGTAAAAGCCATCGGTGGCTTCACGGACCTTCTTTACAATTTGCGCTACGCGAACGTGGGCTTCAAAGGTGTCATTGGGGTGGATAATAAGGAGTTTGTGAGCAAGGTGCTTTGCAGTTGCGCCATTCTGTCCCTTAGTCCATAATGAAAAAACAGCAAGACCTTTGATGATTTTGAAAGCATCATCATGATATTTCCTTTCAAGATTAATGACAATTCGCTCCTTGACAATATTCACCGCCTTCACCAGATCATAGACTCCTTCAAGATTTCGATTATTCGGGTTATTGGCAAGGATGTCGTAAATGCGGTCGAAGGTGAAGAAGTATGGGAAAGGTTTGGATACTACATGCTTCAATTCACTCTGCGCGAATTGAATGATTCCCCTTTTCTCGAAGTAGGGCAGTTCATGGAAAAGGTCTAATAAATCAGGTGTGAAAGGGAACAAGTCGATGTATTCTTCCTGATTGTTGGCTACCGTTTCAATTTTCTTGATGAAAGGCTTTAGCTCCGTTTCAATTTTGAGTTTCTGCTCCTTGCTTTTCGGAACTATCCTTTGAGAAATTACTTTCTTAACAGCTTCTCTTCGAATGATGATATTTTGGAAACGCTGACTGATACGAGCTTCATCTGCAGCGATGTTGGCTAATCTTGGACTGGAATAGATGTCTTCCTGCATGGAAATAGCCAAAATAATATCTTCATCCTGGCACACCTGTGCCACTACTCGCAAGAACTGGAAGTCTCTCTTAATCTTGTATTCTTCTTTAGCTTGTAAGAAGTCCGAAACTTCATCCACTACTACCAATAGGCCTTTGGCTGGGTCTTTAGATTTGAGCAGTTGAATTATTTCTGAAAGATGCTCCTTTAGATCTAATGTCTGGCCATCTACATACTTGGGAATCTCTATGTTATATTCTCTTTTTATTTGTTTCTCAAGCTCTCTAAAAAAGAAGTAAGCAAGATCAACATCAACTGGTTGTAGCTCAAACTGGACAGTGAAGAAGCTGCGAGAAATAGTTTCGGCTTCCTTCTTTACGTTTTTGTTTTTAATGAGTGAGCGAAGCGAAGGATTGTTGATGATACTTACCAAAAAGGCAATCAAGTGCGATTTACCACTACCGTAGTTACCAATGATCTTAACTGCCTTGTGGTTAGGTTTCTTGATGTTTTCAATGAAATCCTTGATTTGGGTTTCAAGCCCTTCTGAAATGATGTAGCTGGAGATCAATTCCTTTTGCAGGTCATCATGTTTGAGGTCTGTATCAATATCAACTACATCCTTGATTTCGGTGTAATTGAACAGCTTACCAATGGCTCCATCGGGTAATTTGTCTTGCGGCTTGTATTCACCATCAGGCTCTGCCACAATGCTCGTATAGTTGTCTTCGACATCATCAATCTTGGTGATGAGAATATCATTAACGTCTTTGTCATAATATTCACCGCTTCCTACCTTGCCATAAGAGATTCGGTTACTAATTACCTTCTCATCTTCCAAGAACAACACACTGCTTTTGCTTCGAGAGTTATACTTGAATGCGCCTACCGGAGAGATTTTGGTGAAGGCATCATGGTAAAGGATGCTGGCATTTAATAGAATGAGTTTGTCGGGCTTATTTGAAAACCATTCTTTGATGTGTTGCCCTACATCGTGACTTGGTTCATCTTTGGCTTCAAGTTCCGCAAATATGGGTTGCAGTTCTGCACCCACATCTACCTTGGTGTAGCCAATGGAATCTAAGTAATTGATGATTTTTTCTCGTTTCGCACTGTTATTACCTACAACAGCCCACAATTTAAATCGAAGGCTGTTTGCGAGTGATAGGTAGGTATCTATATGTTTTGATTCTTTCATTGCCTATTTAATGTCTTTCTGTTCAATCAATAATTCTCGTACTTCTACTTCGAGAATTTTTGCTATTTCATATAGCACTTCCAATCTTGGCTGTTGTCGGTTTTGAACATAGCCGTTAACCATATTGTAACTCTTTCCGAGTTTCTCAGCCAACCAAGTTTGCTTAATTCCTTTCTCTTCAAGTACTTCCTTTATTCGGTTCATGTCCGTATAAAATTAAGTCGCTAAAATAGCCCAAATTTTCCGTTTATCTCATTTTTCAATATACATTCCGTTCGTTTCCTTGTTAGTTTGTCCGAGCGTGGGCAAAAAAATAGGCTCTTTTGGTTTTTTGCGTTCGGCTTATGGGTCGGCAAAAACCAAATGTGCCTATTTGCGCGTTGGCTTTTTCAGCATGTTGCACAACTTCAGACTTATCCCCAAATCGCCCTTTCAGTTGCTCAGTTACACCAGCCCAATCTATTTTTTCCAATTCGGCATTAGTTCGGGTTGGATTCCATTCATGGAAAGTCGTACACACCATCAAAGGCACCGCTGATGCATGAGGCGAAGTTTCGCTGAAAAACTCTCCTTTGGGAATATGAATATCGTCAGCCACAGGCCCAAACCCACCCCTAAATCCCGGTTGGGGATATTCCTTTTGCATTCGCTCTAGTGCTACATAGGCAACATCCAGATATTCCCTCCAACTCAATTCCTGCAGTTTATCGATGGTTTGAGGAGTCAATTCAGCCGCTTCCATCACATACTTTCCGAGGTTTTGAGCGTATTCCTTGTCATTCGCTGTGAGCATGCTTCCACTGAGCGCTACTCCCTTGTGCACGATCCCTTTTGAGGCTGGCATAGCCATTGCACAGGTAACCTTTGCCCCACCACCAGATTGTCCCATAATGGTAACATTATTTGGGTCTCCTCCGAAGTTGGAAATATTATCTCGAACCCATTCCAGAGCTGCTATAATATCCAACATTCCGACATTTCCGGAGTCCTTATATTTCTCTCCTCCCACTCCCGAAAGATCCGTAAAACCTATCGGCCCAAGCCGATGATTGATGGAAACAAAGACCACATCCCCTTGCTTGGAAAAATTTTCTCCGTGATAGCCGTCTTGTTCGATGCCATTTCCATTGGTGAAGCCACCTCCATGTAGCCAAACCATCACCGGTCTACGCTTCCCATCAAGACTGGGGGTCCAGACATTGAGTTTGAGACAGTCTTCGCTGACATCATCGTAATTCCAATGATCAGCGAAAGAATAATGCACATTGGCATAGCGATTATCCATGATTTGTGGAGCGGTATTCCCCCACCAAATGGTAGGTTTTACATCGTTCCAGGGTTCTGGCTTTTTAGGAGCCATAAAACGGTTTTTACCAGAGGTATCTGCTCCATACGGAACGCCTAAAAAAGTATAAGTACTGTTGAGGATATAGCCGCGAACCTTGCCGTAACTCGTATTTGCGATCGCAATAGTATCTCCGATTTGGAGGAATTGCTCATCAGAATTTGGAGCACTTTCCTTTGCAAAAGCTTGGGAAGAAAAAGGAACGGATGCGGCTAGTGTGCCAACACCCACTTTTTTGAAGAATTCTCTTCTGTTTGATTTCATGGCAAAAGGGTTTAAAGGTTTATTGTTTCAGTATGAAATAATAGGAAAAGAAATTGAGAATCAATAAAGAAATCCAAAAACCCAGAGCGGTATATTTTGTCCTACTGGGTATTCGAGATCATCTTTTACTAGAAAGTGGTCCTCTGATATAAGTTGTTTCCTAGATCTATTTTTTCCCCCGATTTCAAAATGAAATGATTTGTCTACCAAAAAATCGACTGTTTTTGAATCGTTAATTTGATGATTCACCTTAATTTGACTTTGAAAAAAGATTTCCCGTACACTCCCTATTTCAGGACTTTTCTCAGCTAGAGCAAAGAGATAATTTGTATTATTTATGAAAATTTTCTCGGGTTTCTGAAGCGTAGAAACACTGATTCCTTCAGGGTACAATAGTTCTATGAGACGAGCCTCTGCAAGATATTGTAGATAGAGAGAAAGAGAGTTTCGGTGAATGGATGTCTTACTTGCAAGGGAACTTAGGTTTGGCTTGAAAGGAACCTGCTGAGCAACGATATAAAGCAATTGAAGTAATTTTTTCCCATTTCGAATGTCAAAACCTTTGATTTCAGCCATGTCGTATTCGACAATCGTCCGGATCATTTGGCGTAATTTCTGAAAATAGAGATCTTCATTTTTCCCCGAAAATGGAAAGTATCCAGTAACCAAATATTCTTTAAAAAAGGAAATGGGTTTAAAATCATTAGGAAAAAAGGATCTTAGGTCATTGGTACTGGATATTATTTGCTCAAGGCTTAAAAGGGGCAAGACCAAATTCTTCTTGAAAAGCAAATACTCTCGGAAGGATAAACCGTGCAATTCATAAATGATTGCTCTTCGACTAATGTCTCCTTCTACTTTGCTGATATCGATGATGGACGAACCCGAAAAGATGATTTGCAGATCAGAATAGCGATCGTGTAGATTTTTAATTTCCCGCGACCAACCTGGATATTTATGAACTTCATCCAGTGCCAGGATCTTTCCACCATTTTGATAAAAAGCTTTTGCTGTCTCAACGAGACTATTTTCTAGAAAAAACAACTCATCAAGAGAAAAGTAAGTCACCTGGAACCCCTCATCTTTTTTTCTTTTCAAATATTGAAGAATGAGTGTGGTTTTCCCCGTTCCTCTCGCCCCTTTGATACCAATCAGTTTTTCATCCCAAGCAATTTTATCTTTTAAGTACCTCTCAAAACTCAAGGACGTTCTTCCAATTAAGGAGTGTGATATTTCGAGTAATTCTTCCATTTTGCACAAACGTATGTGCAAATATAGTGATTTTTGCACAAATGAATGTGCAAAATCATTCATTTACCTATTCTAGCTTCTAAGCGCTTATTTCTTGCCTCTAAATAAAAAACCGACCCCAAAATCGGAGCCGGTCTCTTGTGTCTTGTGTCTTGAATCTAACTTCTTGCTTCTGATTTATTGTCCCACCATAAATATCGCATTACTCAAGACCAATTTACCAGACTCCCAGAATCCTCTGAAAATCGGATTGTCCACAAAATAGACGATTTCTCCACGGCCTTTTCGTTCGCTCCCGATAGCAAGTGATTCACCCATGCTGGATTTTATTTTGTAGCCGATGTAGCCTGTACGGTAAGAGTCATTGGAAGTGATTTTTCCCGCATTGACACCCCGGTCCATAAAGGAAAATATGCTGGAGTTATTTTTCAGCGTGTAGTACTTTCCTCCTGTTCCATAACCCAAAGGATGTGTCACGTCCATATCGACCTGATAAATCGCTCCTGCTGCCCCACCGGAAATTGCCAGGCGCTCTCCTTCCAAATACGGTTCCAATCGCTCCACCTTGGCCAAGGTATCAGCCGCTTTTTCTGCAGCCTTTTCCTCCTCTTCGGTATCAAATGACTTCAAAGCAAATCCTTCCTTGTTGGCAAAGAGATTGACAGCCCCGTCGATAGCAATCAACTTGCCCCCGGCACGAACCCAGTCCATGACTCGCTCTTCTGCACTTTTGCTCAGTCCTCCACCCCAGGTAGATGGCATAATCAAGACGTCATAATCACTCAAGTCATATCGGCCAAGATCACCCATTTCTAGATTGACAAGGGGATAGTCCAGTTCCTGCTCGAAGAAATGCCAGATTTCACCGTAATTGAGTGAAGAAGTACCATCACCTCCAACCAAGGCAACTTTTGGAGCTTGAATCACCCGGATATTAGGCGAACCAAAATCCTTACCTTCTTCCATGTATCCGGTCATGGTAGTCTCAAGCGTCACTCCAAAACGATTTGCGGCATCAACAACCTTCTTATCAAAATCAGCCACATACTCATTACCTCCTTTGGTGATTAAAAGGGTACCTGCAGGGAAACTTTTGCCTTCCGTTTTAAATGCGTATTCGGGATATTTCACGCGGATCCCGTGTCTCAGAAGTGAGGCCAAAAATGCGGCATCCCGTGTTCCTTCCCATCGGGCAAGGTAGGCAACGGGAGTTTCGGCAACTGTATTTTTTTCAAATTCTGCCTCCACATATTCCCCTGCTGGATCTAATCGGCTTTCCAAAGCATAAGCTTCTAGATTGTAAGCGTATGGAAGTGCCCAGGAAGTGATGTCATAGGTAATACTGTCATTCAACTGCGGATTAGGCTCAAACAAGACCTGAGTCAATACTGATTTTGGCTGAAAAGCAGAAATAACAATATCTTCTTCGCTGGTAGAAAAGCTTACATTTTTTCCGGTAGTGTATTCAAATCCTCGAAGGCCTGACTTACTTCCTGCTTTACCATATCGAATTCCATTTTTATCCAAAAGAGCCAATAATTTTGCCTTTTGGGCAGGATTACTTTCGCCTTTGATCACAAAGCTCTTATACTTCCCTTTTGGATTGGTGGAGTTTTCTTGGAAATACTTCGAAAACTCTTCCAGCAACTTTCCCCCATTTTGACTGGTAACTTCTACAGCAGACATGGCTGCCGTGTAGTGACCTTCGATACGATAGCTCAGAGTGACTGTATCGCCCAC